>JBCDHA010000095.1:0-9347 GCA_038750705.1 Bacteroidota bacterium | reverse complement strand
GCGCCCGGCTTTTGGGGGCAATAACGTTCATTGCAAAAGCTGTTAATGGAATAAGGAAGATTACTAACGCAATTGAGATCAAGGCCATCGCTAATCTTTGATATCCGCTATTTTGTCCAGGTTAATGGTTTTAAAGTGCTTGTAAACCTTTAAAACAATGGCTAAAGCCACCGATGCTTCTGCTGCGGCCACTACTATCACAAAAAGTGCAAAAAACTGACCATCTAAACTACCGGCCCTGTTGTAAGCCAAAAAATTGATATTTGATGCATTGAGCATAAGCTCAATTCCCATTAATATCATTATGGCATTTCTCTTGGTGATAACAATTGCCAGGCCAATAGAAAAAAGCGCTGCGCCTATATAGTAAAAATTTTCGGCAGGAATCATGAAGCTTTTGATTTAACATCGTGGCCGGCAATGATAGTGGCTGCTACCAAAGCAACAAGTAATAGCACCGCCGCCACTTCAAACGGAAGCAAATAGGTAGTCATGAGATGTTCTCCTAAATTTTCGATCGAAGCTGTATTACTTACTTCGGCGGCACCGGGATTCAATTCCTGCCCGCTGTAAATAAGCATGATCAATACCGCAAGTGTTATAATAGTTCCTGAAAGCCTGTTTACACTTCCGGAGATTATAGTTTCACCAGAAACATCATTGGTGAGCATTACTCCAAAAACGATAAGCACCACTATTCCGCCCACATAAATCATGATTTGAGTGACTGCTAAAAACTCGGCGTTTGTAAATACATATAATGCCGCAACGCTGAGTAAAGTTACTACTAGTGAAAGTGCAGCATGTAGTACGTTTTTAGTGGCAAGAATAAAAATCGCAGAAGCCAGGGTGAGGATACCAAAAAAGTAAAAAGTGACCTCAGTCATCTGTATTCTTTTTCTTTTTTATGATAGGCCTGGGCTTAAAAACAGGTTTTACAGCCTTGGGCTTAGTTGCGGTTTCTTCATTTTTAGATGAAGCCGATAATTTAGGTTTAATAACAGGTTTGGGCTTTGAGGGCAAGGGTTTTGCCACAGTTTTTTTCACTTCAGATTGTTCCAAAAGCTTTTTCTTTTCCAGAATCTCCAAGGGAGTCATGGTGGCAAAGGAATAGGTATGATCAGCAAAATCATAAGCACTAAAATCATACGATTTGGTCATGGTTAAGCATTCTGTGGGACACACCGTAGTGCACAGGCCGCAAAAGCAACACTTGGCCATATCAATATCAAACTTAGCCGCATAAATTCTTTTAGACGTGCCATCTGAGGTCTTTCCAATAACCTCTGTGGCCTTTATTCCTTCAATATCTATACAATCTACCGGACAAACTTTAGCGCATTTATCACAAACAATACAGTCGTCTATTTCATTATGCAACTTGTATCTACCGTTATCTGGTACAGCAATGGACTCATGGGGATACTGTAAGGTGTTTATTCCACTTTCGAATTCGCGGAAATAAGATGGGTCGTTTATGCCCACCTGATTAGAAGACTTTTTTGACTCCTTAATATGATTAAGGGTAACGCCAAGCCCTTTAGATAAGGTTTTTGCAGCTTCTATTATGTTTTTAAAATATGCCAAGCTCTAATTTATTTTTTGTCCGGGTTTTGAAGAGTAAAGTTAAAGGTGCTCCCTTTACCTTCCTCACTTTCAACCCAAATTGTACCTCCCATTTTTTCAACAAATTCCTTGCACAACTTCAAACCCAGTCCGGTACCTTTCTCGTTGGCAGTTCCCCGGGTAGTGTATAAGGCGCTGGTATCGAAAATCTTATTCAATTGATCCGCATTCATGCCCACACCATTATCAGTTACCTTAACTGTAAATTTATGATTCTCAGCTTTTACGGCTGATAACGTAACTTCACCACCATTCTCCGTAAATTTTACGGAGTTAGCTATCAGATTCCTCAAAATAAGATCAAGCATATTCCTGTCCGCTTTAACGCGTACATGCGGCTTTATTTTATTCACGAATCTAACATTCTTCTCATTTATATCTTTGAAAGACATAAGGTTGTCCTCCGCTACCTTATTCAAATTAATTTCTTCCCACTTTAAAGTGATCTCGTTCATCTCCACAAGCGCCCAATCCAGAAGATTATCAAGCATTTTACTCGTGCTACCCAAACGCCCCCTGAGTGATACTGTAACTTTTACCAGTTCTTCCTGAGTAATATACCCGTCGTCAAGCATATCCAGAATTCCTACCAAGCCATTTATTGGAGACCTTAAATCGTGTGATACAATTGAAAAGAACTTGTCTTTCATAGACAATAAACTCTGCAGTTCTCTACTTTTTGCCTCGATCTCTTTTTGATGCTCGACAAGCATTTCATTCGTTTTTTTACTTTTTACGCTATTCCTGTAAAGAGTAAATAACAAAACAGCCGTAAACGCAAGGATAACAACCAAAACGTTTCTCAGAAACTCTTCGTTTTTTAGTTGCTCCTGGCGCAATAATTGTTGAGCATTTAGTTCAGCAATAGCGAGGTCCTTACGTCCAATTTCGAATTCCATCAACGTTTGGGAGAATTGTTGATTTCGGTTAATCGCTTCCAGACTATCTTTTAAATTGATGCTCTTACGAATAGCTTTTAATGATTCTGTAGGTGAGCCAGATATTTCATACCACAACGATAGCTCATTTAGTGTATTGATCAGTAGTTCGACATCGTTATTACTCTCCGCTACTTTTAAGGCCTGATCAAACAGTCTCTTGGCAGTTGCTCTATTATTCTGTGCAAGGGCAATTTTCCCTTTATCCAAATCTATTTTCGCTAATTCAATATCATTCAATTGTTTTTCAAACAGCTGAGTAGCTTTATCGTAGTAAAGAATAGCCTTGGCATTGTCACCCTTTTCGGCATGACACTTTGCTATGTTGGATAGAATGCCAGGTATTATTATGTCTTCGTCCAGTTTTTCAGCAACTGAAAGAGCAGTCTCTAAAGATTCCAGCGCATTATCATATTCACCTTGTAAGAAGAAAATATCTCCCAAATCATTTAGGGAATATGCCTGGCCGATTTTATCATCAATAGCCTCACTCAGCATCATAGATCTTCTAATAAACTCAGCACTTTTTGCAAGTTGGTCTGTTTTTTTGAATACCCTGCCGATATTGTAAGTAACGACCGCAGACATCAGGCTATCCCCAACCTCCTCCGCCATTGACAGAGACTCCTGATAGTAAGAAAACGCTTCATTATATAAACCTAAACCCAGGTAGTCTTCACCAAGTCCGTTTAGAGCAACTGCAACCCTTCTACGGTCATTTACTAAAAGCAAATATTCATAGGCTTGTCGATCATACTTAAGAGCTTCACCATACTTACCTTGGGCATTGTATAGACTAGCTAAATCCAGTTGGACATTAGCAATACCAATAGTATCTCTGCTTTTTATATTTAAGTCCAGAATTTTTCTGGCCAGTGCAAAAGAGGTGTCAATATTGTCCAGAAAGTAATAGTTAAAAGCCTGCTTTAAAAGCTGACTCTTTATAGAATCTGTTTCTTCTTTTTGAAAAAGGATATTAAGGCTATCGGTATAGTGATTGGTCTGCGCTTTAAGGCCAGAGCCAAACACTATAAAAAACGATATAGTAAGTAACTTTTTCAACTATGCGCTGAATATAGTTAAACCATCATCAATCTCCATAAAGCACTAAAAAATAATAGCAATAGTGTAGCAGGAGTCAAATATTTCCAGCCTAAATTCATCAATTGATCCAACCTTACCCGCGGATAAGTCCAACGCACCCACATTTGAATTAATACCATTATTGTTGTTTTAGTTAAAAGCCAAAACACTGCCCAAAATACGCTGATCATGGAGCCAATTTCTCCGGTAGTCCATAAAGCTAACTTAATGGGCCCGATATTTGGAAAGGGGGTGTTCCAGCTACCAAAAAATAAGATGACACCGAGCAAGCTTGTAAGTAACATCATACCATACTCTGAAAGCATTATAATAGCCCATCTAAAGCCTGAGTACTCCGTATGAAACCCTGACACTAATTCAGATTCGGCCTCCGGCAAATCAAAAGGCGCCCTATTGCTCTCAGCCAGTGTTGTAATAAAGAAAACAATCCATACCGGTATTAAAATAGGAGCCCGGAGAATATTCCACGTAAGGATCCCTCCTGTTTCAGTTGTATTTACATTTGAAAATGATAAACCAAAAAGATAGTTCTCTTCCCCAGGAAAATAAGATTTGGACAAAATACCCTGCTGAACAGATATCACTTGTAAATCAAGAGATTGTGCCACCACTAATACGCAAACTACACTTAAGGTTAGTGGCACCTCATAAGAAATTATTTGAGAAGCAGATCTTATGGCTCCAAGGAGCGAATATTTATTATTCGATGCCCAGCCTGCCACAATAATGCCAATCACATCTAATGAAACTACTGCCAAAAGAAAGAATACCCCTGTATTAATAGATGCACCTTGCCATGTCGGCATCACAGGAAAAACTGCGAAACCTGCAAAAACAGCAATAAAAATTATAAATGGCGCTCCCATAAAAAGACCTTTGGAAGCTGCTTTTGGCACGATATCCTCTTTCTGCAACAACTTTAATAAGTCTGCCACAGTTTGAAGTAAGCCGTAATAACCCGTTTCCATGGGCCCATAACGGTTTTGAATAAATGCTGAAACCTTACGTTCTGCGTAAATGGCCAGCACAGCAAAGACTATAAGCAAAGGAAGAAAAAAGAGTATAGTGCTCATTGATAAACTCCAAAGATAACCATGAAATGCGGATTCCGCTTACATATTGGTAAGCTACCTACTCCCAAAGCTTGTAAAGTGAGAGATGGATCAACTCACCGAAAAATAATTTTGTTGAAGACTCAAAAGACGGTGTGAAATCCGAAACCATAAACTCATCTTTTCGTGCTTTTTCTGAAGCTAACAGGACCTTAGCCCTTAATTTTTTTTTAAGGAAACCAGCCGTGATTTCTGAGGAATCAAGCACTTCAACCTTATGTTTAAGAAAGTGCTCGACTTCTTCTTTAATCAATGGATAATGTGTACACCCTAAAATCAAAGCTTTTATATCTGCCAATTCCCTACTTGATAAGTAATTATCGATTATGTCATGACTGATACGCTGGTTAAAAAAACCCTCTTCTATCATTGGCACAAGTAACGGGGTGGCCAACGACTTACAAATGATCTCATCGTTCAGAGCCTTTAACTTTTTAGTATATATACCCGATTCTACGGTTCTCTTAGTGCCTATTAAGCCAACGGTCTGATGCTGATAGTTTTTGTTTACAAATTCTACCATTGGATCAATAACATTAATTATTTCCACGCGCTTACCGGCATACTCCTGCAATAGATTATAGGCCGACGCACTCGCCGAATTACATGCCACAACGATAGCTTTACAATTTTTCCCTAGTAAAACATCCGTTATTTTAATCGAATACGCCTGAATAGCAGCCTCAGATTTATCGCCATACGGCAAGTGCGCTGTGTCGCCAAAATATATAAGCGATTCATTGGGCAGCAGTTTTTTAATTGCCTTTGCCACAGTAAGCCCGCCAATGCCACTATCAAAAACTCCTATTGGTCTGTTGTCCATTTTAAATTTCAACCCATGTGAAACGTTCAAAGCTATTAAAATGAAAGCTGGATTTTTAAAATAGTAGGCGTTTATTAAATATCGTTATATTGATGTTTTTAATCCGTGACAACCCAGTAGTGTATGAAGGAAAATACGAAAGCTCTCTGATCAATTTAATACTGCTCTGGCCCAACACGAGTTACTACTAAAATTTAACGGTAATAATGAACTCAGCATAACGGGAGCTCCTACAAACAATCTGATCTCCAGGCCTTTCTTCTCAGACACAGGCATACTACGGGTTAGTACTTGCCTTTTATCAGGACTTGAGGATGGTCACACCCTAATAATTGGCGAATGCCTTCCTGGGCTAATCATTACTGTAACTCCATTAGCTTTTACAGTAAAAAAGTTTGAAGGTTTATGTGTCAAAACGGGTCAAACAAATCATATTAATCATGACATGTTTAACCCTTACCAGAATGGATTTTTCAAATGTAGAGTCTGAAGCGGCTGACCTGGCCGCTGCCAATCCTGACCTGCCCACACTTTTTACTTATTCATCCTGTTTGGTCATAAACGGCGTGGATAAAACACTTCTTTCCCTAAGTTCATCTGATCCTACTACACCAAAATTTGCCAAAGAATTTGGCGAATTCCTGGCAGGTTTTAGGGAAAAACCTCTGAAATCGGCGACATCAGAAAAGCCTGCCCTGAAATAATTTGTATTATTGCATTTCTAATTTAAAAATCAGACTGCAGAATGAATAACAATATACTTGGCGGCAAAAAAGGGATAATTTTTGGCGCACTTGACGAAAATTCAATCGCTTGGAAAACAGCTTTAAAAGCACATGATGAAGGTGCGCAATTTGTTCTTACCAACGCACCTATCGCCCTAAGAATGGGTAAAATAAATGAGCTTGCCGAGCAATGCAATGCCGAGGTCATTCCGGCAGATGCCACATCTCTCGAAGATCTTACTAATTTATTTGAACAGGCACAGGAAAAGCTTGGGGCAAAGCTTGATTTTGTATTGCATTCTATAGGTATGAGTCCTAACGTAAGAAAGGGAAAAGCTTATGGAGATTTAAATTACGACTGGTTTTTAAAAACGCTGGATATATCGGGTGTATCATTTCATAAAGTGCTGCAAGTGGCAGAAAAGACTGATTCAATGAATGAATGGGGCTCAATTCTAGCCTTAACCTACATCGCTGCGCAGCGTACCTTCCCGGATTATTCTGACATGGCACAGGCAAAGTCCGTATTAGAGTCAATAGCCAGAAGCTACGGTTACAGATTTGCAAAATTGAAAAAGGTAAGAGTGAATACCATATCACAATCCCCTACTATGACAACAGCCGGAAGTGGTGTAACGGGTTTTGATGTTTTCTTTGATTATGCAGATAAAATGTCTCCCCTTGGTAACGCCAGTGCGGAAGATTGCGCAAACTATATCATCAGTCTTTTCTCAGATTACACCAGAATGGTGACTATGCAAAATCTAATGCACGATGGTGGGTTCTCGAACTCAGGAATAACCGAAGAATTAATTGAACAGTTAAAACAGAATTAATATCCAATGAAAATCAGATTACTTTCAGTTTTTTGTCTTGTCATGGTTTTAGTGGCCTCCAGTGGATTTCAGGTATTCAAAACTTCGATTAAAATAACCGTGATTGATGAGCTTGGAAATATTGTAGAAGGTGCCGCTGTTCAGCTCTATGGCACAGAAGAAGATTATAGAAATGAGACCAATCCTGTAACAGACGTGGGCATGACCGATAAAAAAGGCCAGGTTAAATTCAAAGAACTTGAATCTAAGGTTTATTTTGTTAATGTTTCTAAGGATGATAAGAATAACATAGGCGCAGGCGTGCAAACGGCCAAATTAGATGAGGGTAAACTTAATAAAGTAAATATAGTGATTGAATAGTGCACCGTTTGCCGCTGTTAGCACAACTTGACTCATATGCTCCCATAGACACTGAAGAAATAGCTTTCAAAAAGGATATGATATCTTTTATAGCAAAAAACGAACATTGCTTTGAGAGAACGCTTACTTCAGGACATATCACCGGATCAGCATGGGTTGTTAATTATTCTTTCTCAAAAGCACTATTGACACATCACAGCAAACTGGACAGATGGCTTCAGCTGGGAGGTCATGCCGACGGAAATACGGATATAATTGCCGTAGCGTCAAAAGAGGCGCAAGAAGAATCAGGACTTAAGTCACTTGAGCTTATGTCAGAATTAATATTTGACATTGACATTCACTCAATACCTGCACGAAAGTCTGAGCCTACACACCTGCACTATGATGTTCGTTTTTTATTCCAAGCGGATGAGAACGAAATGTTACATGTAAGTTCTGAATCAAAAAGTTTAAAATGGATTCCATTTGAACAACTTTCGTTTTATACCCAACACAATAAGTCGATTTTGCGAATGTCGAGCAAGTGCTTGAAAAGATAAGGTCTTGCAGATAGCAAGACCATTATCAACCTTAAAATTAACTGTGATAACACTAAAAACCATGAAAATAATTTCATGCCTTTTGTTAAAGATATGCGATATATATCGTGAATCAAATTCTGTTGGCGTCCTTTGGGAAGTCATGTAATTTATTTTGTCAAAAACATAGTTTTGCAACGCATGGCCGAAATTGGTTCCGACATCAGTAAAGCAAAAACTATTCTTCAAAATGGTGGATTGGTGGCTATCCCTACCGAAACGGTCTATGGCCTCGCTGGCAATGCACTCGATCTTGATGCAGTAGCATCAATTTTTTCAGCAAAAAACAGGCCCTCTTTTGATCCTCTGATAGTACATGTAGGAAGTATTAATGAGGCTAAAAAATATACCTTAAAATGGACTGAAAAAGCGCATACGTTAGCCAGGGAGTTTTGGCCGGGGCCGCTAACCTTACTGCTGGAGAAAAGGGATAGCATTCCTGATTTGGTGACCTCGGGGATGCAGAAAGTAGCTATAAGAGTACCCAGCCAAAAGCTAACGCTCGATTTATTGCATGTATTGGATTTTCCGCTGGTGGCGCCAAGTGCCAATCCTTTTGGCTACGTAAGTCCGACCTCTCCCTCGCACGTTAATGATCAATTAGGAAATAAAATTCCGTATATACTCAATGGTGGTGATTGCGAAATCGGCCTCGAATCAACCATAGTAGGATTTGATACAAACGATGAACCCACCATTTACCGGTTGGGTGGACTAAGTGTTGAGCAAATTGAATCTGTTATTGGTAAGACTCATTTAACTCCGCACTCCTCTTCAAACCCACAAGCGCCCGGCATGCTTAAGAGCCACTATGCGCCGAGTGTTTCCATCCGGCTTGGTAACATAGAGATGAATCTAAAAAAATTCGTGAGTAAAGATGATGTCGGAATCATATCTTTTAACACTCAATTTAAAAACGTACCTGAAAAAAATCAATTGAAATTAGCGCCTGACAATGCATTAAACACTGCAGCTAAAAACCTTTTCTCAGCTCTGCGGTACATGGATACGTTAAAAATCAGCACCCTTTTGATAGAAGAGGTTCCCGATTATGGCTTAGGCAAAGCTATTAACGACAGGTTAAGAAGAGCAGCTGCCAACTAGTATGGATTATCCAACGAAAACTGATTAAGATCATTCAAAAAAATCATGCTGATTAACCTTTACAATCATGATAAATTTGGATATTAGACCCCTAAATCATAAGATCATGAAAACTGTTGACAGCATAAATTTCTCAGG
>JBCDHA010000094.1:0-9407 GCA_038750705.1 Bacteroidota bacterium | reverse complement strand
GTAAGTTAGGGCAGAGAATAAAGGCTGGAAATCATCGATCATTAGTATTGAAAACGGGATTAGTTGATTTCACATCTAACGATTATCTAGGGCTGGCTGCTAATAGAGAACTACATGATCGCATAGTAGCCAATTTCCGAGGCTTACCAAATGGTTCGACTGGTTCCAGGCTTCTCTCCGGAAATAGCAACCTGGCTGTTGATACGGAGAGTTATCTGGCTGATCTTTTAAACGCAGAACAGATGTTGTTGTTTGACAGTGGATACATGGCAAACCTGGCCATTTTTTCAACACTTCCCCAACGGGGAGATACCGTTATTTATGATGAACTCTCCCACGCTTGCATCAAGGATGGAATACGACTCAGTCTCGCAAGTAAAATGAGTTTTAAGCACAATGACCTACACGACTTACGCAAAAAATTAGAGCGGGCTACGGGTACAATCTACATTGCTCTTGAATCTATTTACTCCATGGATGGCGACGAGTGTCCTCTCGCTGATGTTATGGATTTGACCCGTACTTTCAAAGCAAAAATTATCCTTGATGAAGCGCATGGAACCGGTATTTATGGTAAGAATGGGGGAGGACTGAGCGTCAGTCTGGGTTTAGAAAAACAACTCTTTGCAAGAATCTATACGTTTGGAAAAGCTATGGGCATTCATGGTGCGGCAGTGGCCGGAGACCTGCCGTTGCGTGATTATGTTGTCAACTTTGCCCGCCCTTTCATATATACCACAGCTCCATCCCCTTATTCTGCCGTGGCCGTTCGATCCGCCTTTGATTACCTGAATGAGAACATACAGCTGCAAGAGGAGATTGTGCGAAAAATTGCCTTCTTTGGTTCAGAATACAGCAGGTTGGCAAAGAACAATTATAAAAGGACTAACTCAAACCACGCTATACAGTCTATCATAATACCAGGCAATAGCAGAGCACATGCTGCAGCCAAAAAACTGCAAAATAAAGGTTATGATGTTCGTCCTATTCTTTCGCCGACTGTGGCCGAAGGTTCAGAACGTTTACGTATTTGCTTACATACCTTTAACTCCAGGGAAGATATTTCAGGACTGATTCATAGTTTAGCAGGCTTATGAATTACTTTGTAACCGCTATTGGAACCGACAGTGGTAAAACCGTTATTTCGGCAATACTTGGCATGGCGCTTAATGCAGATTATTGGAAACCTGTACAAGCCGGATTTCCAACAGATACCGAACGTATTAAGCAGTTAACTAATAATACCGTTCATAGCCATACTGAACGATATGTACTGAATACACCTGCATCACCACATGCGGCAGCGTCTATCGATAATGTAAATATCAAGTTAGATGACTTTGAATTACCTCAAACCAATAACCAACTGATTATTGAAGGTGCAGGAGGTATAATGGTCCCTTTAAATAGGAAGGACCTGGTCATCGACCTGGCTGTTCGATTTAATACTCCCATTGTACTTGTGTCAAATAACTATTTAGGAAGTATTAACCATACTCTGCTTTCACTTGACTATTTAAAAAGCAATAAACTGCCCATAGCCGGTATCATCTTCAACGGTCCTTCAAATCCATCGACGGAAGAGGTTATTTTAAGTAAAACCGAAGCCCCGTGCTTGCTTAAAATTCCTCCATTCGGTACAATTAATTTTCAGGTTCTTCAAAAAGAAGCGGTAAAACTAAAAGCAGCGTGGCATGACATGGTCGGATAAAGATGAGACTTTTATATGGCATCCATTTAGTCCATTAAAAGGTGTAGAGAGCCCTCTTGTAATAGAAAGAGCTGAAGGCATCTATCTGCACACGGAAGATGGCAGGAAAATTATTGATGCCGTATCTTCATGGTGGGTGAATCTACATGGGCACGCAAATAAGTATATTGCTGAAAAGGTAAGCCGACAACTCACCGAACTTGAGCATGTTATATACGCAGGTTTCACTCATAAACCGTCGATAACTCTCGCAGAAAGGTTATTACAAGTCCTGCCTGAAAACCAATCAAAGATTTTTTACTCCGATAATGGTAGTACGGCGGTCGAAGTAGCCATTAAACTGGCCTTACAATTCTGGGTGAATAAAGGAGTCTCCACAAAAAAAATAGTAGCCATTGACGGAGCTTACCATGGCGATACGTTCGGTGCGATGTCCGTTGGTGAAAGAAGTATTTTCACTAAACCATTCTTTTCATTTTTATTTGATGTAGAATTTATCCCTTTTCCAACAGCCAATAATTATGAAGAAGTTACAAACCAATTCCGGGCTATTGTTGAGCAGAAGGATGTAGCAGCATTTATTTTCGAGCCGCTTATTCAAGGTGCGGCCGGTATGCGCATCTACTCACAAGAAGTCCTCGACCAACTGCTGGCAATGAGTGAAGCTAACGATGTTGTTACCATAGCTGATGAGGTAATGACAGGTTTTGGCAGGACAGGTCAGCTTTTTGCTTCAGACCACCTTCTTCATAAACCCGACCTTATTTGCCTTTCAAAGGGTTTAACAGGTGGTACAATGGCACTAGGGGCCACTGCATGCTCTGATAGAATAGTAAACATGTTTCAATCCAGCGACTTAGAGCGGGCTTTTTTGCATGGCCATTCCTATACAGCCAACCCACTAGCTTGCACTGCTGCTAACGCCAGCCTGGACCTTTTGCTTACTGATGAAAGCAAATCAAGTATAGCACGTATTACCCATCAGAATAGCACCTTTGTTAAAAAAATCAAGCCATTTAGCAGCGTAAAGGATGCCAGAAGCATCGGAACGATACTTGCTGTTGAGTTTAGCAGTAGTGAAAGCAGTTCTTATTTGAGTGAGATGAGAAATAGAATTTATCCGTTCTTTTTAGAAAGAAACATTCTGCTACGCCCCTTAGGCAATCTGCTGTACGTTATACCGCCGTATATAATTACTAATAAGGAACTGGACTTGATTTATAGCGCCATAGAAGAGTTTCTTGAAACTCTCAACTCTTAGACTTATTAGCACGGTAGGCTTCCAGTATCTTCTTTAACTCCTCTTGCCCTTTGTCATAAACCGGAGAGTTATCTTTTTTCTCAGGAAATGTTTCCATATGAAGTGTTTGCGTAGGGAAGGCAAAGTTTATACCCATTTTGTCCGCTAGAACTACTATTTCAAGTAAAACCTCATGTCTGGATCTCAGTTCTTCTGACCAACTGGGAACGTCAAAGAAAATATAAAATAGTACATTTAAAGACGAATCTCCCATGTCGTTAAAGTGAATTTCATAGTAATCTTTGCGCGTTTTAGGGTGTTGCTTCACGATCTCTTCCAAACCTTTCACGAAGGTATCTATCAGCGTAGGTGGAGTATCATACGTCAATGCAATGGTAGTCATAAAACGCCTGTACTTTCTTAGTCCGTGGTTATCTATGGTTTGATTTGTAATAACCCCGTTAGGTATGTACATAAGTGAATTCCTAAAGGTCCTTATCCGTGTAGATCTAAAACCTACCTCTTCCACGGTACCATCAACATCATTTGAAGTAATCCAGTCTCCCACCTGAAACGGACGATCAACAAAGATCATTAATGAGCCAAAAAAGTTTTTTATGGTATCCTGAGCAGCTAGGGCAAAAGCCAAACCTCCTATTGAAATTCCGGCTATCAGACCGGTAATGTCAAATTCCAGATTATCGAGAATGAAAAGGCTACCTACAATGACTACGAACGTTTTAAGAACTTTTCGTAGTAACGGTACGAGTTGATCATCAAGAGTACTTTCAGTTTTGTCCGCAAGTTTTGCCAAGTATAAGCAGATAATATCAACTAAGCGATAAAAGAATACTATAGCAAAAATTGGCCAAACCCCCTTTAGAACAAGAATCAAGTATTTGTTCATGGTTATCGGAAGCTGAAGTACCGGTACCAGTAAAATCAGCATGGGGAAAATCACAAGAAAGCTTACCGGCCGGGCTACAGGCAGAATGACTTCATCGGCCAGTTTCTTATACCCAAACCGCAAAAGCAATTGGATCATGATTTTCTCAATAATCAAGGTGAAGAGCTTGTGAAGCACAAAAGCAGCTATGATTATGATCAATATTCCAAAGAGCTGCCAGAGATGAAGCCCCATAATCTTTGCTGTCCCAAAAACAGGTAGTATCTCAAGTAATTTATCCATGCCAAGTGGATATACTTCATTATGCCACTTGGTTATGTTACTAACCGTGGACCTCGAAAAATACCAGCGCCTACCTACTTTCTCCACATATAGATCAGGGTACTTTTTAGTTAGGTAGAATCGGTTTTTATTGCTAATTGAGTCGTAGTAATTAGGTTCCCTGGGAATCTGGTCAAGCTCAATATAGATACCTTGCCCATCCAGAACCTGTTTTAACTTAACGGCAAGTATTTCGGCTTCTCGGGTCTCTATCTCATTAGGATTAAAAACCTTGGCAGCAATTGACGGGTGATATGAATCCTCTTGTAAGTACTTGAGATGAGTTAAAACCGTATTGTACGGGGTAGCAAGACTATATTCCAAAGTATCTTGAGCATGGCCTGAAAAGAACATTAGAATAGAGATCAGACACAAAATCGAATGCAAATACTTTTTCATAATTAAAAATTTAGCCTTTTAAAAGTACTTCCCGAACTCACAAAAATCTCGTAGGTTTTAGTGGACTCATAATACATCATTGAAACATCAAACTGACTATCAATAGGACGAGAGTTAACTAGTGTTCCACTAGCATCATATACATATGAAAACGCCTGAATGATATCTGTAACAACATAGAGCTGGTTGGTACTGGAAAAATTATAATACTGAATGCTTAAATCACCCTCATTTAAATAGTCTTTAGCCAGGAATTCACTTCCGTCACTATTGATCAAAACAAGGCGGTTCAAATCTTGCCTAACAATAATGTAAGTCTTATCTAAGGCGTCTACCACTAAGTTAAACCTGGATTCTTGATTTGGTTTATAAAGCTGCTTGGCGTTTAGAATTTCACCATTTAAGTTAACCTTCACCAACAACCCATCCGTTGAAACCGTGCTTAATGCAGTTGTAGACAGATTACCACCCATTTTTATGTGGATATCACTATCAAACCGGCCGTCAAGCTTGACAGGAAAACCGGGCTTACTTTCTCCTCGTCTGTTGAAAGCGTTAACCGTACCATCATTTTGAAGGGCAACTATCATATCTTGTCCTCTTACTCTAAGATGAAAAGGATCCGCCGCCAGGCGTCCTGTTAAATTCTTCGGGTTCCAGCCTTCTAAGGATATACCCTCTTTAGTATAAAGGTATAAATTACCTCTTTGGTCGCTAATCAGATACCTGTAGCGCTTTGAATTATCATAATCCAGAACACTAGCACTGGCTATATTAAAATCAACACTCTTTGGGAAATCTTCAACCGTATTTCCCAAGCGATCTATAATATACATTTGATTTTCCGTAGTAAAGAAATACTGTAGCTTTCCATTCTTGTAATAATCTACTTGATGGACCCCACTTACAATACGTCCACCAATCTCTCTCTCCCATAGCTTTTCTCCCGAATCTGAAATAAGCATGATGTAGTTTAACGAATCCTGTAGAAGCACTTCCCTGCTATTATCAACATGACTTCTAACAACAAACGGCTTTGTGGCAAGTGGATAATTTAACGCAATATTAATCCCTTGTAGCGATTGGTTATCATCAGCGCTTACAGCTTCTGAGTAACTATGGTTAATAGAAATATTTGAATAAAAATTATCGTCAAGAGAACTGAAGTCTATCCCTACAAACCTAAAATCATTCAATGACTCAAGATTCTCCTGCAAAAAACCCTGCCATGAAGTGTTGCTTTTATCGATGAACGTATCCATAGTCTTGGAGGTATTAACAACCACCTTAAAGTTGGACTCTTCCAGAGTAGTAGACTGAAATTTGTTATAGTCTACGGATCTTCCCAATGTATTCTCTGTTTCGATATCCGTTATTAGGGCCTTAATAATTTCAATCTTTTCGGCCATAATCAGATAGTCATCTATAACGGTATAAAAAGTTCTTTCAAATCCGTTAAACGGAGCTCCCCAAATAAAATAAGGAAACTCATTTACCGGCAATTCGCGTATGGTCAAGTCACCAAATTTCTCGATGTAGGCAGAATCCTTTTCACTATAAAGAGATTCTGAAAAAACATTTAAATGATTCAAAGCCTCATTAATGTCCTTACTGTCAACTATTATCAGTTTATCTGACTCTTTTGTGACTGTTGGTGTGCATGACAAAGCCAGCCCCTTCCCCAGCCAGCTATAGGCTCTTTCAAAATCAAAATCATATGTATCAGCAAACTGTAATCGGTTATTTATAAAACCCTTGTTTCGAGAATTCCAATAATCGAGTAAGTTCGAATGCCATTTCAGCCCGTCTTCCAGGCCAATCTGATAGTAATATCCAATATTATTTGGCAAATAGTATTTGAAATTGTTCTTCTGTGGTGGCTGATCCGCCAAAGTACTCAAGTAATTAAGCGATGTAGTTTCCGTGAACCCTGATAATAGCAGATAATCTTTATTAATGGAAAAATCAAAGTAGCAAGAAGTGGCAAAGTCGCCTATATCTACCTCTGAAGTCAAAACATTTCCCAAATCATTGAGTCCATCCATATCTATATATAGATTACCTTGGTCCGTTCCTAACTTGGGCACAGTCTTGAAAGATGTATTTTGCGAATAAAAACTACTCTTAAAATCTACTTGAATTAGTCTGATCACATCTTCCACAAGGAAGGGGGTAAAGCTCCCAATAAACATGTTGCCGTCAATTATATATGAAAATGTATATTCAGGGTTCAATACAATCTCTTGAATTTCAAAACCTTGATAAACACGTTTAGATAACGTAGGGCTTTCCTCACTTTCTACAAGTTTTAGAATTTGTGCTAAAGCTTCTTGCGATTCTGATGTAGAAATGTTGACATAAAGCACTACGTCTAAAGAACTCTGACTTGTTTTATGGGCGGAAATTAAAAGCCCTAGTTTAGTAAGTTGATCTAAAACTCCTTTCTTCTCACTAAGGCTATCTATTTCACCCAACCAGAGATTAGTTTGTTTAACTGCATTTATTCCGTTTAGGGATTGCCAAGAAGAACTTTCAGTTAGTGAATTCCAGGTATCCGGAAAGTTATTAGCCTCTAAAACAAAAGCAGCCGATTCAGGCACATAACTAATCAAGTCATAAGATCTTGATGATTTGATAAAATAATCAAACCATAAATAGGTACCGAAGAGGACAAGGATAATTAGGGTAATGATTATAGCAAATCTCTTCATGGAAATTGCAAAATAACCAATTTGATATGTAATTAAATTCCGATTTTACGAATATTAAAAAAGATGATCCAAATCTTTTCAGACTAGCATTTAATTAGTGTGCTTTCATCGCCTCATCGCTCACCTTAGGTATTATTTTTATAGTTGATAGAGAAGACAATATACTGAAATATACTTGAAATATTTAATTCATAAATTATTATTTCTTACCGAAAATTTAAAGATTTTAGATTGAACGTTTACTTCAATCTAACCTACATGCTTGACTATCTGAATACTCATTTATCAAAATTTCTGCATAACGGAAGTATTAAGAAACGCTGGGTCAATGTGGCCAAAATCGTATTGACCTTGGTTGTATTGTTTCTTTGGCTGAATATGGTTAAACGAGCCATGAGTGAGCGCGGACATAGCAGTCAATACGATGATTTTATTGGATACAGTCAAATGCTCATATTTGATGATGTAAATATATTTGTTCCAAATTCGGAAGGGAAACTTAATACCATTGCAAAGTACCCTCCATTCTTCTTTACCATATTCGCACCATTTGCGAAATTACCCGTGTGGTTGGGAGCATCACTGTGGTTTTGGTTGAACTTTTTTCTGGTTATAGTATTATCAAAGTCATTTTCAAGCACCGTATGGCTTGCTTCCGGGGAAAAAGATGACCCTCCAAACTTGCTATGGATGGGAACTCTGCTATTGTCATCAGTCGTTATTATAACCAACCTTGAAACTTCTCAGGTTAACATTTTTATATTGGCTCTTACAGTACTTGGGCTTGAGCAGTTTGTCAGGCACAGAAAAACTAGTGCCGGAATTTTATTAGGAGTTGCCACCGCTATAAAAATTACACCTGCGTTATTCATTGCCTATTTTGCTTACAAAAAACAGTGGAAAACAATGCTATGGGGTGGAGTCAGTACCATCATTTGTTGGGGGATAATACTGCCTCTAATTTTAGGATTCTCGAGATATCCGGAAATAATGGAATCGTGGATTAGATATTTTTTTGGGTTTGTTGAAGAAGGAACCGTGGCCGAAGGAATTGGCGGCTTTCGTCATACAAATCAATCCTTAAGTGCGGCGTTTTATAGATATTTTACCCATACTCCGGCTAATGGAGGTTTCAAAGACCTGTACGTAAATGTCATGAGTTTATCCTACCCGGCGGCATCAATTGTAATGAAGGGCTTGAAAATAGCTGTTTTGTTGATTCTTCTCTTTTTATGTAGAAGCGCCATGAGGCAGAACAATAATAGCAAGTTACCTTTTGAATTCTCGTTACTGGCAATAGCTACGCTTTACATATCGCCTATATCCTGGATTAATCATTATTTGCTTATGCTGCTACCTTTTACCACTTGCCTTTATTACATTTTGAAAAGGCCTACCCATGATTTAGATAGGATTAAGCTATTGAAGTCGTTATTACTAAGTGTCTTTTTGATATGGATGATACACCCTTTTGTTATGGCTTTCTCCATTCCGTTTTTTGGATCGCTAATTTTGGCAACAGCGCTGGTCAAAATTCTACATAAAAAAAATAAGCGGAATATTTTAAGTCGTGAAAGTAATGAGGATGGGTTATACTCAAGTTCAACAAAAAACGGATCGAAAAAAGCACAGGCCGGTGCTTCCGTAAAGTAATGCTAAGTTTAAATGTACAAATATGATATAGGCCTCATGAAAACTTGCGACTCATTCAGGTGAGGCCGGTTTAAAACAAAAAAACCTCAGTGTTATACACTGAGGTTTTAGTAATAAAAACTGGCAACGACCTACTCTCCCACGTGTTACCGCAGTACCATTGGCGCTGATGGGCTTAACTTCTCTGTTCGGAATGGGAAGAGGTGGACCCCACCGCTATAGTCACCATAAAACTTGCCTGCCGAAGCTTTAGCCTAGGCAGGGCTTAATATCGTTAACATGATCGTGATGGAATTACTAGTAGATAAGCAGGGCAATGCCCCTAGAGAAAGCTTACGGGTAATTAGTACTGCTCGGCTTTGCCATCTCTGACTTTACACCTGCAGCCTATCAACGTCATCGTCTATAACGTCCCTTATAAAGAAGTCTCATCTTGAGGTGGGTTTCGCGCTTAGATGCTTTCAG
>JBCDHA010000093.1:0-9420 GCA_038750705.1 Bacteroidota bacterium | reverse complement strand
CTTCCGACGTTACAGGATATCATGATGGAACTCGATAAACCGGGCCGTGATCCTAGAGAGCAGTTTGAGGTGTTTGAGTTTATGGAAGGCGTAAATACGGTAAAAGACCTAAAGGTAGGTATGGAGCTTCCTGGTATTGTAACTAACGTTACCAAATTCGGTGCATTCGTTGATATAGGTGTTCATCAGGATGGTCTTGTCCATGTCAGCCACTTATCAAATAATTTTGTGAAAGATCCTGCTGATGTAGTGAGTGTTCAACAAAAAGTAAGTGTCAGAGTATTGGAGGTGGACCTTGAAAGAAAGAGGATTTCTTTATCCATGAAAGGGAATGCCCCGGACTCAAAACAGGGGAGAAAAACACGTAAAGTTAGGGCAGAAAGTAGTGGAGGAGATATGAATGAAAAGCTGAAGCAACTTAAAGGCCTGTTTAACAACTGATTAATTTTTAGTAACTTACATAATTGAACTCATAATTATGAAGCGTTTTAGTTGGCTTATTATAACGGTTCTGGTTACGATTGGGAGTGCTCGTGCGCAAAAGGTAAAGTATAAAGATCTCTACCCGCTGCTGGATTCACGACAGTACGAGCTTGCCATTCCCATCTTGAAGCGGTTTCTTGCTGATTCTAAAACCATCAACCACCCGAATGCAAATTTCCAACTTGCTACCTATTTTGAACTAAAGACACTGGATCAGGATATTTTGAATGATGCGGACGCAATGGATCTTTATGCTGATTCTGCTATTATGGCTTACCAAAAAACCATGACGTTATTAACGGAAAAAGAGGTGTCTAAAAAGAATGCGGAATACTATGGGTCCTATCAAAGACGTGATGTGAGAACCGGAAAGGTAGGTATAAAGTTGGCAGATATTCAGTATGACCTTGAGAAAAAGGTAAATGGCCTGATCGAAAGAAAAGTAGCAGTGAATAATATAAATGTGGCTATGAGCGATTCTTACACCGCTTATACCATCTGCCAACGAATTTATTCCGAGTTAAGAAGTACATACCCGGATACGCGTAGGTTATACTTACAGGCTGATGAAGTAGTTATAAAAAAACTCGATACCTTAGCCGCACAAGCGGAGATAGCCGTAGTTAGTGCCGGAAAGATGAAGACGGCACTGGGGAAAATTGAAAAGGCGGGCTACGATCCTAAAATTGAAGTTAAAGACATAGAAAAGTATGAAAAAGACGGCATGGAAGAGGCCGATTACTTTTCTGATGAGATTGTATTTTGGGAATACGGCGATTGGGTAAAAATGGTAAAGGACATCGTAGCAAATAAAGTTAAACCTATGATGGCTAATTTAATTGAGTATGATAATCAATTGAATGCCCTAAGAAACCAAACTCTTGAGGATTCCATTTCACAGGTGGCAAAAGTAGCTCCCCTCGGCCCCATCAAAAATCAGCTGAATGAGTTCGATCCTGACCCACTGCCATTAAAGGTTTTTGATGTTAAAGTGTCTGAATTAGAGTATCTGGCTAAACTTGTGGAACATCATGATTATTATGACAGCGCGGATTTGGTCTATAAGACAGGGATACTCAAAGAGAAAGTGGACGCGCTTTCACAATATGACAGCTTATTAAATGTGCTGGCTGATTTTCCATACAAAGAAGAATCTACGAATTATTATGCTTACGTGTCCAGCTCATTCGGTGACCTCGAACAGTTTACAAGCTACATAGAAACGAAGAAAAGTTTCGCCGACCAGCAGTTTGAGAAAAAGTCTGCAGAGCTTGAACTAATGGCGGAGCGCGCCAATTGGTTGATTTCTGAAAATGATTCTATTCCACTCTTCGAAGTGGAGGATGTGATCAGTTCAAGAAGGTACCTACCTGTGGTAATTGATTCAACCCATACTGCAGGGTTGTTTTTTGAGGATGATAATACCCTCAGAGGTTACTTTTCTTTGGTCAACAAAAACCGTGTTCCCGAGTCAAAGGTGGAGTTTACGGTGAACGAGGAGTTTTTCAACAGAATAAATGTACTAGATATTGAAGCATTAGTTAATGCCGATGAATCAGGCCAGATCTATCATTTACTTTTCTATGTACCCATGCCTGAACAAGAGACTTTTGCCGCCGAGCTATGTAAAATATATACTGCCGATGGTCTGGCCTGGGAAAAAAGTCTGATCCTGGAAACCAAACCTTCTACCATCACAATAACCGATGGTACGGGAGTCGTGGAGGTGAACTATGATCTCCAAAGCTACTCCGGTGATAAGCAGCTGGCCTCAGGTATAATGCTAGACAAAAAAGGCGAAGTACTTGAAAACTAAACAGGGTCAGCAAGGATTGTGGTAATTTTATTTTTCAACTCCTCACTGGCAGAAACCAGGGGTAGGCGTACATGATTCTCACAAATTCCAAAATGCGCTAATACCTGTTTTACTCCCACCGGATTGCTCTCTTCATACATTAGAGGATTAATCTCCAAAAGGCCTAAGATATGAGTAGTGGCCTTTTCAAAGTCATTTGCTATGACAGCTTCATGAACGGCTTTGAATACATCGCTAAAGGCATTGGCAAGAACCGAAATCACTCCCGAAGCGCCTAGCGCATAAAGTGGGATACTTAACATATCCTCACCGGAAATAAGCATAAAATCTGAAGGCTTTCCCTTGACGATTTTCATGGCTTGCTCCAAATCTCTTGAAGCTTCTTTTGTTCCTATAATATTAGAATGCGCTGCAAGCCTTAAAGTGGTATCCGCCGTAATGTTAGAACCTGTTCGGCCTGGAACATTGTATAATATAACAGGTGCCGGACTTTTATCTGCAATCCGGGTATAATGTTGAAAAATACCCTCTTGTGACGGCTTATTGTAATAAGGACTAACGGAAAGAACGGCATCGACACCATCCAGATCAGATAAGGCTATGCTCTTAAGTACTTCACTTGTATTGTTACCACCAATGCCGTAAACTATGGGTAAGTGATTAGGGTTGTTTTTCTTTACAAACTCCAATATCTCAGCTTTTTCCGAAGCGCTTAGTGTAGCGGATTCACCGGTCGTTCCCAATACTACGTAGTAGTCTGCGCCCTTATCTGCTGTAAAGCCTAGTAGCTTCTTAAGCCCGGCATAGTCGATTTCCTGGTTGCTGTTAAAAGGAGTTACTAAAGCAACTCCTGTTCCTAATAAACTCTCCATATTTGTCAGGTGAGTAATTGTGTATATTTATACATTTCTTTAATGAGACTCTCAATGGTTTTATCCTTTCCCTGGACCATCATCTCGCAAAACTTTGCATTCTCTTCATCATAATTTCCAATCCTGCATTTTGACTTACTCATAGCGAGGATATTACGAATAAGAGCATTGCTCTCGGTATCGATATAAAACAAATAGTCGAATGATTGATTTACAAAGTTCCGTATAGCCTGTGATTCGAATTTACCCCAAAAGCTTAATTCGTCTATGGTGAAAAAATCAAACTTAAACTCAAAGTTGTGCATGCCTTTTGGCAGATAGGCGAGAACAGAAACCTGCTTTCCGTCTTGCTCAAGATTTTTTATAAGACGCTTGATTTGTTCATGCTTCTTAAGGTCCTCTACGGAGAAAAGAATACCTACAGTTTTGGCAGAGCTGTAAGCTGTGTTAGCACGCGTTATATTGTTATTTTTTAAATATGAGCGTGTCTTGAAAGATAGAAATTTCTTATTCAGCATTCGCGTTGATCATAGTATCGAACTCGGCTTCTGAAATTATTTTTACACCCAATTTTTCGGCTTTTTCCTTCTTGGCTGGGCCCATATTGTCTCCTGCGAGTAAAAAATCTAATTTACCTGAAATAGCGGAAATTACCTTGCCGCCATGTTGCTTTATTGTTTCCTTTAGTTCATCGCGTCCATATTTTTCGAAAACACCGGATACTACAAAGGACTTTCCGTCAAGGGCGACCGATAAAATGGTTTCTTCCTTTTCTACCAGCTCCAGCTGCACTCCCGCGGCTTTTAAACGTTCGATCTCCTCCCGGTTACGTTGATCTGAAAAGAAGCTCACTACACTTTCAGCTATGCGTTCTCCAATTTCAGGAACCTCAATCAATTCTTCAAAAGTAGCACCAGCCAGGTTATCAATGTTTTTGAAATGAGCGGCTAACTTCTGGGCTACTGTTTTTCCTACATACCGGATGCCAATGCCAAAGAGAACACTTTCGAATTCTACCTGAGTAGATTGTTGAATTCCTTTTATAAGGTTATTAGAGCTCAATTCCTTAAACCCTTCCAGCTGAATTACATCATCGTAAGTCAATGAATATAGGTCTGCAGGACTTTGAACCAAACCTTTATCATAGAGCGCTGCTATTGTTTTTTCACCTAAAGAGTCAATATTCATCGCTTTACGCTGAATAAAGTGCTCCACGCGTCCTTTTATTTGAGGAGGACAGCCATTGGTGTTAGGGCAGTAATGAACGGCCTCACCCTCATATCGGATCAATTCGGCCACGCACTCCGGGCACTTAGCAATATATTTTATCTGACTTGTAGCTGCGGGTCTTTTGCTCAACGCTACCCCAGTGATTTTGGGAATGATCTCACCACCCTTTTCTACAAAAACAGTATCGCCAATTCTTAGATCCAGCCGCTCTATTTCGTTAGCGTTGTGTAAAGAAGCGCGCTTTACCGTGGTGCCGGCCAGAAAAACGGGCTGTAGTTCGGCCACAGGTGTAACCGCACCGGTTCGCCCTACCTGATAGATGATGCTATTTAACACCGTGGATGCACTTTCAGCTTTATACTTATATGCAATGGCCCATCTTGGACTCTTGGCGGTGAATCCCAACAACTTTTGTTGCGACGAGCTGTTTATTTTAATTACAATGCCGTCCGTTTCAAGAGGGAGTTGCTGACGTTTTTTCTCCCATTCATTGATATAGGCTATTACGTCATCAATGTTTTGGCATTTCGCAAAAGTGCGTGAAACATTAAACCCGAGTTCGATGAGTTTATTGATGGATAGTTCATGAGAGTTGAGTTCCTCAGAATCAGAAGTCATTGAATACAGGTAGCAGTCCAATCCACGCTTTGCCACTACGCTGCTGTCTTGCATTTTGAGCGTTCCCGACGCAGTGTTACGTGCGTTAGCATAAGTTTCCTCACCTAAGTCTTCCCGCTCCTTGTTTAATCGCTCAAAATTTGCTTTTGGCAAAAAAGCTTCACCCCGAGCTTCAAACACTTCCGGATAATTGCCCGAAAGACGCAAAGGTAAACTTCGAATCGTTTTCACGTTATTGGTAATATCGTCACCTCGGGTGCCGTCACCTCGAGTTACTCCTCTTACCAACAGGCCATTCTCATAAGTTATGCTTAGCGCTACACCATCAAACTTCAACTCACAAAAATATTCATACGGTGAATCACCTAGCCCTTTAGCTACACGTTTGTCAAAGTCTCTAAGCTCTTCGGTTGAGTAGGTATTCCCCAAAGAGAGCATTGGGTATTTGTGAAATACCGTTTCAAACGTTTTAGTGACTGTACCGCCTACCCGCTGAGTGGGTGAATCCGGAAGTTTTAAACTTGGAAACTGAGACTCAAGCTCGATCAATTGATTTAGCAACTGATCGAACTCATAGTCTGATATTTCAGTTATGTCCTGTTGGTAGTAGAGATGATTGTGATGATTGATCTGTTCTGATAGCTCAGCGATTTTCGACTTTGCTTTTTCCTGGGTCATCCCGCTTAAAACTTATTTTGTTGGATCCTGATACTCTTTGCTTATCGCTTCAATATCAACACTGTTATTGCTGCGATCCAGGTCTGCCATGCGCTGAGATGAATCGATCTCCAAGGTTTTAATATTGTTAACATTGCGATTTAGCTTTACCGTATAAGTAGGGTTCGTCCACGGCCAGGCTTCTTTGGTAACGCGTTCAATATCAGTATCTTCCACTCCCTTTGCGCCTCGCATTATTCGCAGGGGTACATAAATAATTTCTTTAGAGCCATCTTTATACTCTATGTAAAGATCGATGGGCATGATCATTTCGCCGAGCCGCTCGAGTGTTACATAAGTTGCGTCTTCTTTTCCAATAATCGATTTAATACCGTAGTCGATTTGCTTGGTAGTGTAGACAAAATGCTCCAGGTACCAGTCCAGCTGAATTCCTGAAGTTTTTTCCATTACCCTAATAAAGTCTATCGATGTAGGATGCTTGAATTTCCATTCATTATAATACCTTCTCATTCCTTCCATGAATGTGCCTTGACCTATTACATAACTTAATTGATCTAAAAAAACAGCACCTTTTGAGTAGGCGTTAATTCCGTAAGATTGGTTGGTTACATAGTGATCGGCGTGGGTAGTCAAAGGTTCTTCCTTGCCACTGTTGGCCATAAAGCCGTAGCCCCGTCTTGAGCCGCCGTGAGGGTTATCTTCGCTGTCCGGATTGAATAGGAACTGCATCGTAACGGATGTTGCATATGACGTGAACCCTTCGTCCATCCATGGGTAAAGACTTTCGTTAGTAGCTATCACACCTTGATACCAACTATGGATCATTTCATGTACCGAAACGCCTACAAGGCTTCTGAAATTTCTTTTACCGGTTATTAGCGTAGCCATGGGGTACTCCATGCCACCGTCTCCACCTTGTACAAACGAATATTGTTCATAGGGATATTTTCCAAAATTAAGGCTCATAAACTCCATTGCCTTTACCATCATCTCAGGCAATTTGCCCCAGTTCTCTTCCGTGTCACCATTCTTTTGATAGAAGAAATGCAAAGTGGGGCCATTTGCAACTTCTGCCGTGGTATGCGTATAATCCGGATCAGCAGCCCACATGAAGTCGATAACGTTGGGAGCTTTAAAATGCCAGGTTAGATCTTTATTGGATGCTTTGACTTTATTAGAATATCCATGACCGATGTCATCGGCATTTTGTAAATAGCCGGTACCGCCAATGGTATAGGTAGGATCAATGGTAATTTTTACATCAAAATCACCCCATACACCATGGAATTCACGACCAATATACGGGTTGGAATGCCACCCCAGGTAATCATATTCGGCTAACTTAGGGTACCATTGAGACATAGAGTAGGAGATGCCTTCGGCATTATCTCTTCCCGATCTTCTAATTTGAATAGGTACCTGCCCTGTGAAATTCATATCAAATGTTACCTTTTTTCCTGGTAGAATGGCTTGGTTTAATACTACTTCTAAAATAGTACCCTCCGTACTGTAGCTCACTGCCTTACCGTCTTGCTTTAAACTGTTGATGCGCTGGAATCCTATTTCATCCTCGTTCAATTGCGAAATACGTGCCCCAACTCTTCTGTCAGGATCAGCAATGGATAAGGAGCGCATATCCATCATACTGCCAGGTTGGAAAGCATTGAAGTAGAGATGGTAGTATACTTTTTTCAATGTATCGGGAGAATTATTGGTATAAACCAGCTTTTGATCACCAGTGAACTGATGCGTTTTGATATCCATTTTTACGTCCATCGTATAGTCCACATGCTGTTGCCAATAAGAGGTTGAGGTTGATTGGGCAGTAGCTAAAGGGCCGAAGAGAAATGTAATAGCTATGATTTTAATATAACGCATTGTTAAATAGGTTTAGGTCTTTTATATCAGGCTCGAAATTATTGAAAGCAGCGTTGTTATTCAAATGAGATAATATAACTGGTAATTTAGTCATCCTGGTCATTGAGAAATTGGTCCAGTTCCACTTCCGTATCCCGGAGTTTGGCCTTGCAAGCTTTGATTAATTGGGCTGATCTTTTTACCAGTGATGAAAGCTCATCAATGTCCACATCGCCATTTTCAATTCTTTTAATAATCGATTCCAGCTCTTCAATAGCAGCTTTGTAGGTCTGTTTTTTCTTAGTCATTTTTCTTTTCGATGTCAGTAATAGAACTGGTCAGGGTTAAACTTGCTCCGTGCGTCACAATTTGATCGCCTATTTCAGGGTTTCCTTGCCTGATGGGCCTGCCTCTGAGGGTAGTAAGCGTGTAACCACGTCTAAAGGCATGTTCAGGATCAAGTAATTTCAACGCCTTTTCTTTAATTTCAATTTTATATTTCTCATTTCTAAAGCGCTGCTGCACGAATGACTTCAAATCTTTTCGATACGATTTTATTCTATTTTCTTCCGCATGGACGGTACCGGTAAGAATGGCTTTTAGGTTCTGTTCTTTTATCAGTAGCGATTGCTCCTGTTCTTTAACCCTATTTTTGGTTAACTGGTAAAGTCTGCTAAAGTTCCGGTCTAGCCGGTCTTCAAAAGCCATAAGGCCGCCAGTCAGAAATTCTGCCACGGCCGTCGGTGTTTTGAGCCGGGTGTGCGCCACTAAATCGGCAATAGTTTCATCTCTTTCATGACCAATTCCCGTTAGCACCGGAAGCGGGAACTGTGCAATGTGGGCCGCCAGTTCATAATTATCAAAACAGTCAAGATCAATTTGCGACCCTCCTCCACGGATTATCACTATCAAATCGAATTTAGATTCCTGATTGTGAATAGTGAGCAAAGAGTTAATAATAGATTCCGATGCACTTTCCCCCTGCATGGTTGCCTTGAAGAGTTGAATATTAAAATCGTAACTCTTTGTATTCTTTTCAAGCTGCTCGATAAAATCACCATAACCGGCAGCAGAAGGAGAGCTGATCACCGCTATATTTTGAGCAACCTCAGGTAGCAAAAGTTCTTTGTTTAAGTCAAAAATACCTTCTGATTGCAGCTGGTTAATTACCTCTTGCCTTCGTCTTGCGCGTTCGCCAAGGGTGTAGTTGGCATCAATGTCTTTTATATTCAAGCTGAATCCGTAAAGTTCATGATACTGAACACTGGCGTTACAAAGAATCTTAAGCCCTTTCTTAAGAGATTGCCCCGTCATTCCTTCAAACCAAACTGACAAATTGCGATAGGTGTAACTCCAGATCGTCGCTCGTGACTTAGCAATTACCTTGTCGTTTGATTTTTCTACTAATTCAAGATAGCAGTGACCACTTTGGTGTGTTCGCAGCTCTCCAATTTCCGCTACCACCCAATAGGTAGGTTTTAAATTAGCGTCAAGCGTGGCTTTTATGGTTTGGTTGAGTTCTAAAAGAGTTAGGTGCTCCATGGAAAAGCGCAAAAGTATCAATAAACTTCCATGGAGTTGGAAGGCTAAAGCTGAAAAAAATAACTTGCAGTCAGGCTGATGAAACTACTGTTTTCAAGCTCTTCACTCTGCCCGGGTAGTGCTACGGGTATATTGTACTGGTAAGAAGTCAGGAAGCTGAAGTTTCCTTCTCTGAAAACTATGGGCAAGGACAATCCATAGTTTAAAAGCCCAAATTGGTCTGGAAATTCCTCATCCAGATTAAATCTCCCGGGATCATTATTAGGATCGTCATCATTCAAAAGCCTGAATCTTTCTCTTAGCGTTAGATCACTTTCGCTTTCT
>JBCDHA010000092.1:0-9483 GCA_038750705.1 Bacteroidota bacterium | reverse complement strand
GAATGATCAAGGGCATTACATAGATGATTACTACGATGTTGTGATCGTTGGAGCAGGACCTGCCGGATTGGGTATTGGAATTATTTTACAACAACTCGGAATATATTATGTCATCTTGGAAAAATCTTCTGTTGGCGCTTCCTTCCGGAAATGGCCTAAAGAAACCCGATTTATATCTCCTTCATTTACAGGGAATTTTTTCAAGATGCCCGATTTAAATGCCATAACACCCAATACTTCTCCTGCATTTGAGCTTTTAACTGAACACCCTACAGGAAATGAGTATGCCAATCACCTCCAAAGCCTCTCCAAGTATTTCCACCTGGCTATAGATACGAATGTAGAAGTAAAAAATATAGAAAATAAGACTGATTCATTCGTTGTGAATACTACCAGCGAAACATATGGATGTAAGATTGTTATTTGGGCCGCAGGAGAGTATCAATATCCTAAAAAACTATCCTTTGAAGGAGACCACCGGTGTGCACATTATTCCGAGGTTAGTTCTTTTTCAGCTGTAAAAGGAAAAGAAAGCGTTGTAATTGGCGCCTATGAATCGGGATTTGATGCAGCAGTAAACCTGGTCAACGTAGGAAAAAGAGTCACACTCATTGATGATTCTGAGTATTTAGATTTGGTAAAAAGCGATTCAAGTTATTCGCTCTCCCCATACACCCGCGACAGGATAAAAGGTGTTTTGGATAATATTGCTTATCACAAGAAAACAAGGGTAGAGAAGGTTGAATTTGATAATGATAAATACATTATTACCACGGATAATGGCAAGACGTTTAGTTCAGATGATAAACCTATCAATTGTACCGGTTTTGGCACCAGTCTGAAGTTGGTAAGGGGATTGTTTCATTTTAAAAAGGGCTATCCACTATTAACCGATTGTGATGAATCCCGGAAAACAAAAAATTTATTCCTGGTAGGGCCTCAGGTCAAGCATGGTGATGCCTTGTTTTGCTTCATATACAAGTACAGACAACGGTTTGCCATTGTAGCAGAAAAAATTGCAGAACGATTGAAAGTGCCGCGTAAAGAAGTAGATGAAGTTATAATCAGTTACAAAAACAACAATTTCTATTTAGATGATTTAGATTGTTGTGATGACGAATGCGTGTGTTAGACTTTTTATTCCTAGAAAGACACCCTTAAATTCCCGAAAGGAAAGTTCTTATTGGGGCAGTTTTCAGCTTTGAAGAACAATCTTTTCCCAGACGCTTTAAGGCACTTTTCTATGGCTCGAAAATTTAATCGGACACCAAGGTTTTTTATGAAAGAAAGGTACATAATTACTATTGAGAACCTGCATCTTATTGCAGGGTTTTCTCTTGTTATTTCTGGCATACTTGCCTACTTCGCAGAAGGTTTTGAAATGTCGCTATCCTGGGGAATATTTGGAGCAATGTATATCTCCATGTCTGACATTGGCGAAAACGATATGAGTACGGAGAAACTTAATCACCCCAATCATACCATTAGGCGCTTATTTGGTTATGTTGGAGCCGGATTAGGCGTAGTTCTGGTACTTTTTTACCTTGGCAAGCTGCTGTTGAACTGAAGGTAGTGCTCAAAATCGGCTGGCTGCCATCGGAATACGGATGAAAGGATAAAGAAAAAGATTGGCTAAGGGTGAACTGCTGCGGCTAGACCGTGATTTTGCCGGAGATACTATGCTTTATTCGGCGCTGATTTATGCCCGAAGACAACATGCAGTGTATCTGCGACTGAATGGAGTGATACCTTAAGGATTATTATAAGTGCCAAGGCAATTTTACCGGATTAGCTACTATTGTTTTGGCCTGAATACCTTCATGTACTTCTCGTTGGTCTCCAGGTAAGACCCACCTATCAGGTCAATACAGTAAGGAATAGCAGGAAACACCGCCTCCAGGCATTCGCGAATTGATTTTGGTTTTCCAGGAAGGTTGATGATCAGCGTGTTTCCTCTGGTGCCGGCAGTTTGACGAGAGAGAATGGCTGTAGGCACATATTGTAAGCTCACTTGTCGCATCTGTTCTCCAAAACCGGGAAGCAGTTTTTCGCTCACGGCTATGGTCGCCTCCGGTGTTACATCCCGTTTAGCAGGCCCCGTCCCACCTGTTGTCACTACCAGGCTACAGGACTCTTTATCGGCCATTTTGATTAACTGCTTTTCTAATAAAGATTGTTCATCCGGTACTACGGCATACACAGCTTCCCATGAGCAGGATAACCACAATTCCAGGAGCCGTTGAACCTCCCGGCCGGGCAGGTCCTTGTATTCACCCCGGCTGGCCCGGTCTGATACGTTAATGATGCCAATTTTTATTTTCTCCACTTTCTCAAATTTAAAATTTTATAAAAGCAACTATGTTGCAATTACAGGTGTTAATTTGTAAAATCTTAGCTACGTTGAAAAATAAAGCTCAATATACCATATGGGGAATCTCAACGCTATTATTAATTGTAGCTATGAGCTGCTATGTTTATCAACGAAAAAAACAAACAGAGCAAGGAGTAATTTCCAAATCCCAACCTGTAGACTATTGGCAAATGTTTGCGGGTATCTCACTGGAACGAAAATTTATAGAAGACGCAGATGTCTATTACCGTATCCCCATCTTTACCTCGGATCTATTGGCTCTTGCCGGTAAAGAAGTAACCCTCAACGGCTATTACCTTCCCTACTCCAGGTTAGATTCTGTGATCATCATTTCCCGTTTTCCCAATGCAAGCTGTTTTTTTTGCGGGCGGGCGGGTATTGAGTCCGTAGCCATGGTGGAATTGGGAAGGGAAAGCAAAAACTCGTACCGTACGGATCAAAGACTAACTGTAAAGGGAAAACTTACGCTGAACTCCACAAATATTAAAAAACTTGCATTTGTGGTTGTCGATGCCAGAGTTGAGGAGCTGTAAATAAAGAGCAGCCGCTTGACGTGGGATAACCCGGTTTAATTCAAATTTGAGCCTTCAATGACAAATCGGATGCCCGGTATTTGACACTTGCATAAGGAACATGGTGTATGTGATGAAATAGCTAATGTTAACTTCACTTAGTGTAATGAAGTATGCAATATTGTTGCATATGAAAAATTAACTTTTAATATTGTATTGTTTGTTAAGTATGTAAATTGTCAGTTATCATGAATTTCGATGGTTTATGCGCTCTTACATATTATCTATCGTATTACCTGGCTTATAAAATTTAATGTGCAAATATAAACTGATCGCAAAGAGAGCTCTATTATGAAAAAGTCGACAAAAGAGTTGAAGAAACGTCAGGTTACTTCTTGGGTTAAAATGTTTAGCAGTTCACCATCGAAAGTTATGGTGAGCGACTATTCTTATAATTGCCTCTTTAGCGGAGATCCAAAAACAAAAACCCTCATTGTATTTCCCGATGAAATCGAAACAAAAGGAATTATCACCATTGATAAGCCACTAGTAGAAGTAGAAATACCTGACGTCATTCAATTATATAAGCGAATTAATGCCGAGCACTGAAGTTTTAGAGAAGTAAACCACCGTTTACATTTTATGCACGGAGACGCACACATTAAGAAATGACTTCTTTAAACTCCTTTCTACTTTTTTAACCCATAATCAATTTAAAAACCTTTGATTTTTAGTCGTTCGTATCCAAATATTCAGCCCTATGCAAAACATGCAGTTCCCACCTTCCGCATGTATGATCCCGGCTGCAAATGGTTCAAAAAGGGGCATAGGGCAGATCGTAATGTGGAGGGGAACCCTGGTCAGCCGGCACAAGGCAACGATGTCCGGCTCCAAAAAACGATTGAATACTTCAAATGAGCGATGGGTTAACTACAATAAAAAACTCAGTCGTTCTACTCAAGGAGGTAGACAGTAAGGATGGAAGCCAATGCAAGTGGACGTTTTTTTCGTTCCTATCACTGGAAACCGAACCAATGCCAGTAAGAAACAAATGAGTTATTTTATTCTTTTGTTGAACTGGTGTAAATTGTGAAATTATAAATCAATTAAGCTGGAAAATACATGATTCACAATCAACCTAAGAACCGCTCCCTTTTTTCTCTGATTATATTAGTATTGATTGGCTGCACCGCCAAGCCCGATACAAACGAGGTCAATACAGAAACCGAGGAAGAACTTGTAACCAGGGCCCTCGAAATTCATAATCGTGTGCTTACCGTAGATACGCATGCCGATACCCCACTACGCATGATAGAGCCCGGTTTTGATATGTCGGAGCGACACGACCCTAAGGAAACGGGATCAAAAGTGGATTATCCGCGAATGAAAGAAGGCGGGTTAGACGCCATTTTTTTTGCGGCGTTTGTGGCGCAGGATATCCGTGACGATGACGGCAATACCCGTGCTAAAGCTCTTTGCCTCCAAATGATCGACTCTATTGTGACATCTACTGAAAGAAACGCAGATGTAGTTGGGCTGGCGCTCAACCCTGATGATGCTTATGATCTGGAAAAAGAGGGTAAGCGTGCTATTTATATTGGGATTGAAAATGGCTATCCGGTTGGAAAAGACCTCTCTAATGTGGAGCTGTATTTTAACAAGGGCGTGCGCTACATCACCTTGGTACATTCATCAAACAATGATTTGGCAGATTCTGCCACCGATCCTAACGGAACAGAACATGGTGGTATCAGCGATTTTGGAGTGGAAGTGGTGCAAGAGATGAATCGCCTGGGCATCATGGTAGATGTTTCTCATGGCAATGACAGTGTGTTTTACGATGCCATTGCTTTATCTAAGGCGCCAATTATAGCGAGCCATTCGAACGCGCGTGCCGTCACAGATCATAAGCGCAACATGACAGATGAAATGTTGAAACTGATAGCGAAAAATGGAGGCGTTGTACAACTTACCATGTTAGCCAATTATTTACGAGAAGCGCCATCTAACCCCGAACGGGACTCAGCGGTAGCCGCACTGAGAGCCAGCAGGAAACCAGCCGGTGAAATGACGCGAGAAGAAAGAGCTGCGTTGCGGCAAGCCTTCAACGAACTGGATGAAAAGTATCCTGTTCCACCGGCTACTGTTAAACATGTGGTGGATCATATAGACCACATCGTTAAAGTGGCGGGAATTGATCATGTTGGCATTGGGTGTGATTTCGATGGCGGAGGTGGTATTGAAGGTATTTTCGATGCCAGCGAAGTGATGAATATCACCATAGAATTGGTAAAACGCGGGTATACCGAAGAACAGATTCAAAAAATATGGGGAGGTAATTTGATCAGGGTTTTCAAAGAAGTGCAAGCTGTTGCCGAGAAAATACAATCCGGTGAATTATCATAAGTTGTGAAATTCAAGATCGTTTGCAGCCTGTTTTTTTTATTCATCCTAATAGGGCAGTCAACTCAGGTAATTTCTCATCCGCTGAGATTGTCCTTGTGCGAGATTGAGTATTCAGGAAGTAAACAACGCTTAACCATTAATCTGAAGCTCTTCCTGATGGATGTGAATGAAGCATTGGTTTTTGACCCGAACAGCAATGAGCTAGCTTTTTGCCAACCTAACGAATCATCTCAAGCTAATCAGATGCTATTGGATTACCTCAACCAATTCTTTTATGTAAAAGCCAACGGAAGAACGATAAACTTGAAAATTGAAAATAAAAAACTAAGCGGTGAAGGTGATAACGTGGCTTTAGGGCTCTTTTTCGAATATCAACAATTGCAACCCCTTACCTCTTTAGAGATCAAAAATGCTGTTTTTACAGATCTTTTCTTCGATCAAAACAACATTGTCTATGTCCATGTAAACGGAGAGTCCAAAAGCCTGATGCTAAACAAAAAAACAACTACCCACCGGTTAACCTTCTAACATGCATTCATTTCCCTTTTATCTGCAGTTAGGTTTCGAGCATATTTCTAACCTGGGTGGGTACGATCACATTTTATTTTTGATAGCGCTCTGCGCTGTCTATAGAATCGAGCAATGGAGAAATATTCTCATTTTAGTAACTGCTTTTACAATAGGCCACAGCGTTACCCTGGCCCTCGTTTCATTAGGTGCGTTTTCAATCCCTTCCAGTATCATCAAGTTCCTGATTCCAACCACTATTTTTCTTACCGCCATCCATAATGTAATCAGCCCTGGTTTGACAGCAAAGTCCCTTAAAATGGGACGCAACTACGTTATGGCCTTGTTCTTCGGGTTCATTCATGGTATGGACTTTTCTAACTACTTCAAGGCCTTGTTATTTGGTGATTCGTCGATCACGGTACCTCTATTAGGCTTCAACCTTGGCATCGAACTGGGTCAGTTATTAGTGGTATCTGTCATTATTGCCGTTTCCTTTGTTTTCCTCAATGTAGTTAAAGTAAAACACCGGGAGTGGAATGTATTTGTTTCGGGAGCTGCGGCAGGAATGTCCCTGATTTCTATCCTCGAAAATAAGTTTTGGTAAAACACTAAATGACCACAGACTTCTAAAAAATGTTAATTTCAAACCTGTTAAATATGTACGTCAAATGAAACGTTTTTTCTTATACTGCTGTTTAGGCCTTATTACCCAATATTCTATTGCCCAGGACCGAATTACCGGTGAACCCTTCGCCACACGCTCTGAAGTGTTAGGTCAAAACGGAATGGTAGCCACAAGCCATCCTTTGGCGACACAGATCGGCCTCGATGTCCTTAAAAGTGGGGGTAATGCCATAGATGCTGCCATTGCTGCCAATGCCGCACTGGGACTGATGGAACCCACCGGATGTGGCATTGGAGGAGACCTTTTTGCCATTGTATGGGATGGAAAAACAAAAAAGTTGTATGGTCTCAATGCCAGCGGTCGATCACCTCAGAAACTCACCCTGGAATATTTTGAAAAGCAGGATATGAAGAAAATTCCGTCTCACGGGCCACTTCCGGTCAGTGTTCCGGGGGCAGTGGACGGATGGTTTGAGCTCCACCAAAAATTTGGGTCAAAGCCCATGACGGAAATTCTGGCGCCAGCCATCGACTATGCAGAAAAAGGCTTTCCGCTAACGGAACTCATAGCCTGGTACATGCAGCGTAGCGTACCTTTTTTTGAATCAAAAGGCTTCCCAAATATCGAAGATACTTACAAAGCACAAAACGGAGGTAAGCTGCCCAATGAAGGTGAGATCTACAAAAACCCCTATTTGGCCAGCACCTATCGAAAAATTGCTGAAGGTGGGCGAGATGCCTTTTACAAAGGCGATATTGCAAAGACCATAGGCACGTTCATCAAAGAGCAAGGTGGTTTTCTTTCGGCTAAAGATCTTGCTGCTCATAAATCGCAATGGGTGGAACCCGTATCAATAAACTACAGAGGGTATGACGTTTGGGAGCTACCTCCAAATGGTCAGGGTATCGCCGCCCTGCAAATGCTGCAAATATTAGAAGGCTACGATTTTTCAGATATCGAATTTGGAAGTGCAGAACACCTTCACCTGTTTACCGAAGCCAAAAAGCTTGCCTTTGAAGACCGGGCAAAGTACTACGCCGACATGGATTTTTTTGATGTGCCGGTTGAGCAGCTGCTATCCAATGATTATGCCAACAACAGAAGAAAGCAGATTGGACCGCGAGCAGGAAAATATGCGGCAGGTGAAATCTCGGCCGGAGAGACCATATACATGACCGTGGCGGACAGTGAGGGCACCATGATATCATTGATACAGAGTAATTACAGAGGTATGGGTTCTGGTATGGCTCCACCTAAATTAGGCTTTATGCTGCAAGATCGTGGTGAGCTATTTAGCCTTAAACGTGGGCAAGCCAATACCTATGAACCCGGTAAGCGGCCATTTCATACTATTATCCCGGCCTTTATTACCAAAGATGGTAAGCCGTACGCAAGCTTTGGCGTAATGGGAGGTGATTTTCAACCTATGGGGCATACGCAAATTGTCATGAACCTGATCGATTTTGGCATGAACCTGCAAGAAGCCGGTGACGCCCCGCGATGGGACCACACGGGTGGTGCGAGCCCTATGGGCAGCACCACTGAAAACACTGGTATGATCAGGACTGAATCCGGAATACCTTATTCTACTATCCGCGACCTCATGGATAAGGGTCATAGAATAGGTACCGCTCGAGGTATCTATGGTGGCTACCAGGCCATCATGTGGGACGATGAAAACAAGGTTTATCATGGCGCCTCTGAAAGTCGTAAGGACGGACATGCGGCAGGTTATTGAAACGAGTACAGGCTAACCACTATTGTATGGTTGACCTAACACTAGCTCAGGTTTCAAAGGTGACAGACTCACACTAGCTCCCGTTGCGAACCGGGAAACCCATTTGAGCCCAAACCAAAATCCCCTCATCGATGATGGCTGTGTTTTTAAATCCGTGCCGTTTTAGGGTACTCATCACGCGCTCAGAAGCAGCATGCGGACAGGCACAGTAGATAACAATCTGTGTGCCATCATTGGGCAGATGATCAATAAAGTTTTCAGGCTCTTCATAGTAAGGTACGGGTATTGAACCTGGAATGTGCATCTGACGCCAGGCCACTTCAGACCTAGCATCCAGGATAACCATGCGGAGGCTATCCTGAAGAGCCTGATTCACTTGTGCGGAAGAGACGTATTTGCCCTCTCTTAACTTGAAAACAGGTGCATCTTTGTTGGCATTAAGCACGTACTCTTCCGGGGAGGGAACGGTGATTGTATCGGGCTGCGGAATATCCCATCCTGATGCCCGGCTCCTTAAAAAAGCGGTAAGAGCGTCAATTTTTTCACCGCTCAAGCTGTCTTTGAAGGCTATCATCGGAGTGCCATCTCGCCCTTCAGCTATGGCATATCTAAGAAAATGATCGGTGGCTGTGGCAAGTAACATGGGATTTCCTAAAGCCGGAGCCGAAATGCCTTCCCCATTATCCCCATGGCAAACCGCACAATTTTCCCTATAAACGGCCTCACCCAGGGCTATATCTCCCAAAACCGGATCTCTGGAGAGCTCAACAGGTTCTTCCAGTTCGCTCATTTCATACAACCACTGCAGAAGTATTTCTATTTCGATGTATTCCATCGGACCTCCCTGCGTATCCAGGTATCCGGCCATGGCTGTATTGGCCCTTCCATATTGGACGGTATATCTCAAAAAATTAGTGTTCTTACTGGTACCCAATAGCGACTGTGAACGCAGGGAAGGTGCGTTATCCGCAGCGTAGCCCTCTCTGTTCTCCCCATGGCATAAGGCACAATACTTAGTATACATAGCGCTGGCATGATTAATAGCCGCACTGTCCAGCTCATCACTTGGGCTGAGCATTTTGGCCATAAGGCTCTGCTCTTCCGGTTCTTGCACGAACTCTAATTGAACACCATAAGCGTATTTTGGCGGGATATGAAGGCGGTCAGGTGTTTTAGTCAGTGCGGCTGGCGGTAACTCTTTTTCCAGATACTGATAGGTAGAATCCAGGTCCTTTACATCAAGCCTTAGGGCAAATACACCTTCTCCTCGTTGGGCCAAAAAATTATTAAGTTGCTGATCATTACCCGCTGAGACCAAATG
>JBCDHA010000091.1:0-9495 GCA_038750705.1 Bacteroidota bacterium | reverse complement strand
TATAATTTAATAACGCTGTTCACCTTCGGTATTTCGAAATTGCCACCACCATGCGTTATTTTTAATACTTATGTTCATCGGGCCAAAAGTAAAAATGAAACTTGACTTAGCAAACGAAAGTTATTTTTCTTTTTTAAATGTTGGCTTTTTTAAACCGTTGATTTCTTAATCGACTTTTATACAACCTCATCAACTTTTTGTACTGTAGTCCGACTAAATTTTTCGAACAAATGAAAAGTGCCTTTAAAGCATCCGAGAAAAAGATTTTTCTTCAACGCTGAAAACTACCCCACTAAGAACTGCCTTTTTAGGGGATTTAAAGGGTTTTTTTAGCGAATGATTTCAAATCAAAAAATCTTATCTCGGATGTCAGTAACATGAAATTTGTAGAAGGCATATTAAAAAGTTAGTAACACTCTTTATCTTGAAGCTGTATTATTGCCTATAACAACTCTGTAGTATAACTTTAAATCACTTTTAATGTTAAATAAGTATGGCAAGGGCAAGTTTGGAACTAATTGAAGCGCTTAAAAAAACTGCCAGGCAGTTGGGGAAAAGCAATAATTACCAATGGGGACATATGGGCAGTTGTAACTGTGGGTATCTTGCCCAGGAAATTACAAAACTGAATAAGTCTGAAATCCACTCCAGGGCTATGCAAAAATACGGCGACTGGAACGATCAACTAAATGATTATTGCCCCACAAGCGGTTTACTAATGGATGATCTCATCACAGAGCTTCTCTCTGCTGGTTTGGATTTAAATGACCTTAAGCATTTGGAAAAGTTATCGGACAGCCGAGTGTTAAGGGTATTGCCTGAAGAAAATCGTTACCTTCAGCACAATAGTAAAACCGATGTAGTGACTTACATTAACGCATGGGCGATCATGCTTGAAAATCAATTGCTCGACTCGGTAAAATTACCTCCGTTGGAAAAAGAAATTGTACCCGTTTAAATGGTGCATGAATATTTTAAAAAGGACTTCGAAGATTTTAAAATATTAATTCAGCTTAATCCTGTTAACTTTAGCATTTTAGAACTCACCGTAGATGTGAATAACTCGATTAGTAAGCGTAAAATCCAGGCAGATGAGGATATTTATGAGGACTTAAATGAAGATGAGTTCATAAAATCAAGTGCGCTGGAGTTCAACCTCCACTTAAAAGGAGTAAGTTAATTAAGTAAGCTCCCATTTTAGGCTATACTTTGCCTGGCTTTTCCCCTCATACAGATCTGTTGTAAACTCAGCACCTCTTTGATCGGCTAACATGCGAAACTCGCCCAACCTGTCATTAGGACTTAGAACATCATAATCCCACAATTCAAGTACAACTTGAGAACCAAGCTCTATGTCTAACGCAAGATTCATTTTTACTGTGCCTTCCGAAACCCTCAGGTATTTCTGGTCTTCGGGCCAAACCTTTTTACCATTTTGCTTAAGAAAAATTTCATCACCATCGCCCTCGTCAGCTCGGTAACAAATTAATTGCAGGAGTTTCAGCTTGACTATCAGCTTATCAGTCATTTTAAAGTAAAGTTAAATTTGAGCTTATCTACTTTCAAGAAGTTACAATTATCATAATTAAAAGTTAAGCAGCCAATATTTTACTGTAAAGCCCATATTATGTTTCTTGAATTAAGGAAATCATTGTAGCTTTGCACTGGCAAATCAGTACGACCAGCTCCTGCTGAACTCCCCCAGGACCGGAAGGTAGCAAGGGTAAGCGGTTGTAGCGGTGCGATACTTGATTTGCCTTTTTTGTTTAGATTTTTCCAAAATAATCGCCTCACCAAATGAAGTGATCAGGCGATTTACTGATAGATTTGTTTTAGCTTTAACGACCTCAAAACACTTAACATAACTATTATGAAATTCTTCATTGATACTGCAAACCTTAACGACATTAAAGAAGCCTACGATCTTGGCGTACTGGATGGCGTAACCACGAACCCATCTCTAATGGCTAAAGAAGGAATAAGTGGTGAAGAAAACGTAAAAGCCCATTATAGGGCCATATGTGATATTGTAGATAATAACGTAAGCGCTGAAGTTATTGCTACAGATTATGAAGGTATTGTAAGCGAGGGAAAGGAGCTCGCTAAATTAGATGACAAGATAGTAGTTAAAGTTCCAATGATTAAAGATGGAGTGAAGGCCATTAAACACTTTAGCAGTGAAGGGATCAGAACCAATTGCACTTTAGTATTTTCAGCCGGCCAGGCCATACTTGCCGCTAAGGCGGGCGCCAGCTACCTTTCTCCTTTTATTGGCCGATTGGATGATATCTCGCATGACGGGCTGGCTCTTATTGAGCAGGTAGCTCAGATTTATGATAATTACGGTTTCGAAACTGAGATCCTGGCCGCCAGTGTGAGGCACACTATGCACCTGGTACAATGCGCAGAAATCGGTGCCGATGTGGTCACCTGTCCTCTTAATGTTATCACGGGTCTACTTAAGCATCCCCTTACTGACATTGGGCTTGAGAAGTTCCTGGCTGATCACAAAAAGTCTAACGGTTAATCGATAATATCAAATGTCGTTTTCTACTGATCCGGTTATTCGTATTAAAGATGCCAGTATCTTCCAGGAGAATAACACCGTTCTTAGCGATGTTACCTTTGAAGTAGAAAAGGGTGAGTTTGTTTTTCTGATAGGCAGAACGGGTGGTGGTAAGTCTTCACTGCTAAAAACTATTTATGTCGATTTACCTTTTCGTTTAGGTGAAATGAATGTAGCAGGGTTCGATATTAAAAGTATCAAACCCTCAGAAATTCCTATGCTTAGAAGGAAGGTGGGTATCATTTTTCAGGATTTCCAGTTGTTTCCGGATAGAACCGTGGCTGACAACCTGCTTTTTGTTCTCAAGGCTACAGGCTGGAAGGATAAGGCCAAGATGAAGGCAAGGCAGGCGGAGGTACTTATGCGAGTAGGCCTGGGTGCGGTAGGTACTAAAATGCCCCATCAGCTTTCCGGGGGAGAGCAACAGCGTGTGGTTATTGCCAGAGCGCTATTGAACGAACCGTTAATACTGGTAGCGGATGAACCCACGGGAAATCTTGACCCGGATGTTTCCATCGGTATTTTTAATTTGTTTCAGGATATTAATAAAAGTGGTACCGCTATAATGATGGCCACACATGATCACTCACTTGTTAAAAACTTTGACTATCGCGTTTTGAAGTGTGAAATGGGAAAAGTTCTCGATTCTAAAAATGGCGAAGAATTCAGCCTTGCCACAGATACCTACTAAATAGCTGCATCTTCTGGTTCAGGTTTTGCTGTATTATCGTCCAACTGGGCTAACTCCTTATTCAAAATATCTATCCTAACTACTAAGTTTAGTAACAAGGCATCTACCACCTTTTTACTGGGATTGGTCTTAAGCTCATCTTTCAAAACCTCGTACATGGCATCTAAGTTTTGAAGGTCCTGTTCATAGCCATAGTCCAACTCCGTTTCATCTGCATATGACTGTATAAGTGTCTTTTTTTCTGAGATCATTTGAAAATAAAAAGACTCTATGTCTACAAAGTCCGAAGAGATTTTTTCTTTTTGAGAGATTAGCTCTTCACCGCGATCAACTTGGTTAGTAAAAAACAAAAAGAGAGTAGTGCAGAAAAAAGAAATAGCCGCAGCTTTCCACAGCCAATGATAAGATCTTTTAGACGTTCGTTTTTCAATTCCTTTCCATACACTATCCGATGGTTCCATATCATCAAATAATGACCTGTTCTTATCCACAAAGTCCTTCAAATTATCTTTCATCATTCAGACTTAATATCTCCCTTACTTTACTCTTTGCCCTACTGTATTGCGATTTTGATGCAGATTCCGAAATTGACAAGATACCGGCAATTTCAGAATGATCATAACCTTCAAATAAATATAACGACAAAACTGATCGATATCCTGCCGGTAGCTGCTTAATAGCTGCTTTTACTCGTTCAACAGTTAATTGGTCCGGTTCAATTGCATGCTCTTCAGCAGCTTCTACATTATCACCTATCTCCACAAAATCAATCCTATTCTTGTTCAGAAAATTAATCGATTTGTTGATTACGATTCGTTTGAGCCACGCTCCAAATGTGGCATCTCCCTTATAAGAACTAATATTCTTAAAAGCGCTTACAAATGAGTCCTGCAGAATATCTTCCGCGTCATTGAAATCTTTAACTATGCGAATGCAAGTATTAAACATAGCACTCTTATATGCCATGTATAATTGCCTATAGGCATAGGTATCACCCACAAGGCATCTATCAATAAGATCACGATGGATGTTATGAACCTCTTTTCCCAATCGGCTTTTATCTAATTAAAAGACCAGGGAGGTTAACCTGAGGTTGCATAGGGCTTGTTTTATTTTTCCAACTCAGCAATTTGCTGCTTGGCCAGTTCAAAATCAGGAGCCAGGGCCAACGCCTCATCGTAAAACTTCTTTGCCGATGTCTTATCACCACTTGCCGCGCTTATCATTCCCTTCAGGGTTATAAGAGAGACTTTAATTGGGAATTCCTTTTGCTCGTTGCTCGCCAATGTATAAACACTTTTAAGTTCCTCTGTTTCTTTTTTGCCTAAAAGTATATCTACATTAGTTTTTGACTCTGCATATTTTGCCAGATCATATTGCAAAAAGGCCATTTTATACAGTGTATTATAGTCTTCTGTGTTTAGGTAAAGAGATTCATAGTTAGAAAGCGCCTTTTCCTTAATACCAAGATTCTCATAGCTAATCGCGGCTATTTCAAGAGCGCCGGTATGATCCGGCTTTAAAGCCAAGATATCGTTTGCGGATAGCACAGCCGAAGCGTACTGCTGTCCTTGCACATAAATAAGAGAAAGAGAATACAGGATAGAGTCATTTTGTGGGTTTTCCACTAACATGTTGTACAAAGCGTGCTTGGCCACATTGTAGTCATTGTAGCGTATTGCCGCTTGATAAGTTCTTGCATAGTGTGAAGAAAAGATTTGAGATGCTGTCATTTGCTGCGGCTGGGCATCCTGCTCCTGGGCAAACATACCGGTGTGAGCTGCAAAAAGAAGAAAAATATATGCGTATTTCATATTCGTTTTTGTGAAAAATTTGCCAAAGCTATCATATTTAGTTTACTAATTCCAAACCTTTTTGTTTCCCAAGTTTGATCATCAATTCCCATGCGGCTGTTTTATCATTTTGTATTTCCCCTTCCAATATTGCCTCTTTGATAGCTTCTTTTATATCTCCTATCACACGTCCCGGGGATACTCCGAAGGCTTTCATAATTTCTTCTCCGGATACAGGCGGTTGAAAGTTTCTGACGTTATCTTTTTCTTCTACTTCCTTTAGCTTTTTCTCTACAAGGTTAAAGTTCTGGAGGTAGCGCTTTACCTTATTTTCATTTTTGGAAGTAATATCAGCACGGCATAGTTTCATTAAATCTTCAATATCGTCACCTGCCTCGAAAAGTAACCTTCTTAACGCGGAATCAGTTATCTCCTTTTTCACAAGTGCAATTGGCCTAAGATGTAAACGGACAAGCTTTCTCACATAATGCATCTTTTCATTCAGGGGGAGCTTCAACCGTCTAAAGATACCAGGCACCATCCTTGCACCCTTATCTTCATGCCCGTGAAATGTCCAACCCACTTTATTGTTAAACCGTTTGGTAGCGGGTTTTGCAATATCATGAAGAATTGCAGCCCATCTTAGCCAAAGGTCATCGGACATTTCGCTAAGGTTATCGAGCACCTGTAACGTATGATAAAAATTATCCTTATGAGATTTTTTATTGATAGTCTCTACCCCATATAAAGCTACCATTTCCGGAAAAATACGCTTTAAAAGACCAGATTGGAATAAAAGCTTGAAACCATATGAAGGCCTCACAGATAAAATAACCTTATTTAATTCATCAGAAATACGCTCTTTCGATACAATTTTAATCCTGTCAGCATTTTTAACAATCCCTTCATAGGTACCTGCGTCAATATCGAAATTCAATTGTGTGGCAAAGCGAATTGCACGCATCATCCTCAACGGATCATCAGAAAATGTTATGCCGGGATCCAGCGGAGTTTTGATAACTTTACTTTTAAGATCACTAACTCCTCCGAAAGGGTCTACTAGCTCTCCATAGCTGTCCGTATTAAGACTGATTCCCAGAGCATTTATGGTAAAATCGCGTCTATTCTGGTCATCTTCAAGCGTACCATCCTCTACTACCGGTTTTCGCGATTCTCTTTTGTAAGACTCTTTTCGTGCTCCTACAAACTCCAGGTCCCACTCTTTATTACGAATCATGGCGGTACCAAAGTTCTTAAATACGCTAACATTTGTATTTAATCTTTTGGCGACAGACGTTGCCAACTTTATTCCGCTACCTATGCAAACAAAGTCAACATCTTTAGACTGCCGTTTCAGTATCAAATCTCGCACCCAACCACCTATCACAAAGGATTGGACGCCAAGTTTTTTACTTTCATCTGAGATTATATTAAATATTTTGTGTTCATCAAGCGCTGAACGGTAGTTCATCAGGTTTGGTCTTTTTTAGAATTGCAAAGTTAAAGCTAATTCTACGACTCTGGAAGTAGAGTTTAAACGGACTATTTTATGAACGTAGGACAGGGAATGAATTTGTCCTTCTTTTTAATTTTTGATGTGCGAAAAGCCATGTCCAAATTATACTTCACGGACACTTCATGAGCCCCGCCACCAATGTTGCCAAGCTCAGAAACTGTAAAATCATAACTGTAACCAATTTCCATTTGTTCGAAACGCATGCCAAGTATGAGCACTACGGCATCCTGACTAATGTTGTCCTTAACATTCTGCTGAACAGGTATGCCACGATACCATAGCCCTATCATTACAGGTTCATAAAGAAAATGAAGCCCTACATCCAATTGATCAAATTCTCCCTGACGCTGGTATACAAATGACGGCGCTAAACTGGAGCTTCTTTGTTTTTTAAATACACCTGAATACAATGGGATTCTGAAACCGGCATGAACTGAGGTTTTCATAGGTATGCTGCTTTCCTCACCCAGAAGTGATCGATTTGGCGTATTAATATGGCTGGCTGAAAAACCGGCCCAAAAGGTTTTATTGTAAATGAGCAGACCAGTGCCAAAATCAAAGTAGCTGGCTTTACCTAAATCATTTGTTTGGAGATCCTGAGTGGGTACCTGCCCGTCATTCTGAAACTCCAGTTGATCCCCAAAAACCAACCTGTTATAATCAATATCTCGCCGGCCATAGCCAAAATAAAGACCTGGCGTTACAATCCACTTATTTGCCAATTGAATCTTGTACGAATACATGAAATTAATGGCGGTTGATCGTAAGCCGGCCGATCCGGCTTTGTCTACCACAGCCATAAGTCCTATACCACTTTTCAAATCCGACATATGATAGTCATAGGAAAAGGCATACGTAACAAAGCCGTTAGTGATATTAGGCCATTGATTTCGGTAGTTTGCTATGAATCTATGATCAGAACCAGTGCCCGCGAATGCCGGGTTCAGATAAGTGGGCGCAGCATAATACTGTGAAAAATGAGGGTCTTGTCCCGAAACATCAAGAAGGCAAACTACACTCATCCATATGGTCAGCAGCCTGGTCATCGTATGAGGTTCACATCTCCGATACGTGTGGATGTTTCACCATTCTCGAAGACAAGATTTAATTTATATACATATACATCTTGCGGACAAAGTTTGCCATTATAATAGCCGTCCCAACCCATACTTTTGTCATTTGTATCAAAGAGCAGCTCGCCCCAACGGTTGAAAATCAACATTTCAAATTCCTTTACGCCCTGAGTGAGTGGAAGAAATACATCATTGATACCATTGCCTGGTTGGCCGCCTGAGCTACCAGAAAGATTAGGAGTAAATGCGTTGGGTATAAGCAAGCGACCACCGGTTTTCGCCTGTACTACCCCCTCCTGACGAGTGGTGTCCGTACATCCATTTGGGCTATAGGCTATCAGAGTAATGTCATATACCCCCTCTTCCTGATACAGATGCTGCGGTTCCGGTTCTGTGTAAGTGGTTCCGTCTCCAAAGTCCCATAAGAATTCACTCGCTCCAAAACTATTGTTATCAGTAAAGAGGGGTTGATCAGGAATGAGTACTACAAATGGGCGCACGCTAAATTCGGCAGTGGGCCGCTCAAACACCTCAATGATTAATGGCTTTGTTTCACGAATTGTATCTCCCAGGAGGTTTGTGGCACTCAAACTAACAGTATATATACCCGATTCAAAGTAAGTATAACTTGGATTGACCGCCCGTGATACTCCTTCATTTACACCAAACTGCCAAAAATAACTAGCTGAGTCAGCAAATTGTGTGAGATTAGTGAACTGCACAGTCAATGGTGCACAACCTGCAGGCGGGTCGTAATCAAAATCCACAATTGGAGGTATAGGATTAATAATAATGGTTTGACTAGCCGTTTCCACACACTCCTCATTAGTCACTTTTAGCATAATGGTATATATACCAAAGGTGGTATATTCATGATTGGTAATATTAGGGTCGTCTGAGCTTTTGCCATCACCGAAATCCCACTCATAGGTCCAGGGGCCTACGTTAGTGGTATTCGTTATGTTAACCATGCGATTTGGAAGACTCTGGACCAGTGGCGTTACATTAAACCCTGCATTGATGACATCGCTCTCCGGAACATCAACCATTTGCGTGACAACAGGGCTCTCACAAGAAGCAAAATTTTCAGTTTGCAAAGTAACCCGTACGTTTTGGATGGAAGCATTTTTATTAAAAAGGTATTCAAATCCATCGCCTAAGGTTGACGAGGACAAAACAATGAAACCATTGATAGTCACCTCCCAATTATACAGGCTAAGGCCTTTAGTGAGAGCTTCAAACTTTAGCCTCATTACTTCACAGTCGAATTGTAAGGTATCAATTACAAAGTCAGCATCGGGTGTCGGGTTAACCCGAACGTTTCTAATCGAATCCCTTGAGCAATTGTTGGGTAGCGTAGTGGTTAACGTAACCTGGAAATCTTTGATGGCTTGAGTGTCATTAATAAAACCGTAGGTGAAAGCAGGAATGGTTCCAGTGCTTTGCTGCGTAATGGGCCCATTATCATCACTTATTGACCATAGATATGAACTCGGATTAAGCGATTGAGTTTCGGTGTCTACTTCAAAATCAACAGTTACAGGACTACAGTTATCATCGAACGGAGAATAGTTTAATGAAATAAAGCCCGAGCGGGGTCCGGGTTCGACAACAACATCTTGTGGCATGCTGACTGTTTCACAATTATTAACCGTAATCGCACGCAATCTCACCCTATACGTTATGGGTAAAGTTGTTAAGTTTTCGAAACTTCGAAGGTATTGGTTTGAAAAGTCGGGGTCCGTTGGGCTTTGAATAGAATCCGTTGTGAAACCTGAACCTGCATCTATCTCCCAAATGTATTGTTGGATAATATCCGGCTGAATTCCTACTCCATTATTTGTAAAAATAACATT
>JBCDHA010000090.1:0-9538 GCA_038750705.1 Bacteroidota bacterium | reverse complement strand
GTCTATGATCTCGCCTACTTTAGAGATGCCCTTGCCATACATGATATCAAACTCAACCACTTTGAAGGGAGGCGCTACTTTGTTTTTCACCACCTTCACCCGGGTGCGGTTACCTGTAACCTCTCCGGGGCTTTCTTTGATCTGACCGATTCTACGAATGTCTAGTCGTACTGAAGCATAGAATTTAAGCGCATTACCGCCAGTGGTAGTTTCAGGGTTACCGAACATCACCCCTATTTTCTCTCTTAACTGGTTGATGAAAATACAGGAACAGCCGGTTTTGTTAATGGTACCGGTAAGCTTTCTTAGTGCCTGAGACATAAGCCGGGCTTGTAAACCCATTTTGCTATCACCCATTTCACCCTCCAGTTCGCCTTTCGGAACCAAGGCCGCCACGGAGTCAATCACGATAATGTCAATAGCGCCAGAACGGATAAGGTGCTCGGCTATTTCCAATGCCTGCTCACCATTGTCCGGCTGTGAGATCAAAAGGTTTTCAGTGTCAATACCTAATTTCTCTGCATAAGACTTGTCAAAGGCGTGCTCAGCGTCAATAAATGCTGCCAATCCACCTGCTTTTTGCGCTTCAGCAATAGCATGCATGGAAATAGTTGTTTTACCGGAAGACTCGGGGCCATAGATCTCAATCACCCTGCCCCGGGGTATGCCGCCAATACCTAAAGCAATGTCCAACCCTAGCGAACCTGTGGAAATGGCCGGTACGTCAATTACGCGCTCATCGCTAAGCTTCATAACCGTACCTTTCCCATACGTCTTTTCCAGTTTGTCAATTGTTAATTGCAGGGCTTTTAATTTTGCTTCTTGCTCGCTCATTCCTCTAAAATATTGATGTTATATAAGGAGGGTGAAGTTAGCAAGTTCCCCCCACATTAATATATGGCTGGATCAAAAATCTTGATGATCTGACCACTCAATTTGATGCCTCTTTCTATATTGCGGACGATGAAAAAAATCTTCCTTATTCTTCTTATTTCCCTCGGCTACTATGCCGGCCATAGCCAACTGGATAACAAGGCATTTGATCAGCTTCAACCGATCATGGCCGAGGATTCAAACGCGCTATTCATCGGAGTAAATGCACTGGGGTTTAATAAGAATAATGAGTATTTCAATGACATAGCAGATGGGTTCACCCTGTTTGGCTTTCAGTTTAATCCGTACGTCAGCTACCAGGTAGGAGAGAGGTTCATGTTTTCTGGAGGACTTTACCTTCAGAAAGATTTTGGCAACGATGATTTCAGCGAAATTGCTCCCACATTCACGGCTCAATATACCTTCTTAGAGGGTCGTGTTCTGTTTGGTACTTTGGAAGGTGCTACTTCTCACCAATTGATAGAACCGTTGTTTGACTTCGAGCGGGTACTGGTCAATCGCCTGGAAAATGGCTTTCAGTTTAAAATGGATAAGCCTGATTTTTTTCTGGACCTATGGGTAGACTGGCAAAATATGATCTATCCGGGTGATAATGACCAGGAGGAAGTGACTGCCGGACTTTCGTTTAGAAAAAGAATCATTGATAAGGGAGTTAAAATTTCACTGCCTATTCAGGCGCTTGTATTTCACAGAGGAGGGCAGATAGATTCTAGTCCATTGCCGCTCCAAACCTATCTAAATACGGCGCTGGGGTTAATTTTGGATAAACATATTTCTGATGCCGGATTTTTGAAGAGTGCAAGACTGGAAGGTTATCACAGCTACTATCGTGATTATTCCAATACCCAGCTTCAAACATTTAAGGATGGTGACGGCCTTTATTTAAACGCTTCGGTAAAAACAAAGATCCATTTAGATATAATGGCCAGCTACTGGCGGGGAAATGAATTCATCTCTATCCAGGGAGGTCAGCTATACCCTTCCATCTCCAGTACATTCAAAGACCCATTGGCAGTAGAATCTCAACGTGAACTCCTCATTTTTAGATTCTTACATAATCTAAAAATTGCAGACCATATCTATGTATCCACCCGTTTCGAGCCGCACATTGACATTGGCAATGGCGATTTTGAGTTCTCACATGGCTTTTATATCAACTATCGGCCTAAGTTTTTCGTCTCTAGGCTAAAAGATCATAAATGATCAGACAGGTACTAAGGTTTTTTGGGGTAATAATTTTCGTTTCGCTCTTTCATTTTAAAGCGCTCATTTACTATGGGTTGGTACAAGGGAAAGGCCAGTTGTCCATAGTTTGGAATGCTAAACCTGTGGCTGACTTCCTTCAAGACCCCGATACACCGGACTCCATTCGACAGAAACTTCTCTTCATTAATGAGGTACGCACGTTTGCCGTTGAAGAGCTTACCCTCAACGATACGGACAACTATACTACCATGTACGATCAAAAAGGTAAGCCGATACTTTGGGTAGTAACTGGGTGTAAGCCGTTTGCCTTCGAGCCTACGGTATGGGATTTTCCGGTGGTAGGTCAAATGCCTTACAAAGGCTTTTTTAGAGAGGAGATGGCTTTTGATGAGCTGGCGAAAGTGAAAGAACAAGGCTATGACGTAGGTCTGAGAACGGTAGGAGGTTGGTCTACGCTGGGCTGGTTTAAGGATCCTATTCTTAGCAACATGCTGTGTCGCAGTTATGGCGATTTAGCTAACCTTATCGTTCATGAACTGGTGCATGCTACAGTTTTCGTGAAAGACAGCGTAAACTTCAATGAAAACCTCGCATCTTTCATTGGTGACAGAGGCGCTGAAATATTTCTTGAAGAGTATTACCCTGATAAGCACTTGGTAGATTACAAGAATGAACTTCGCGATGAGAAGATTTTTATCAACCACATACTTTACGGGGCCGACCGGCTGGATTCACTGTATCAGTCTTTCGGTAACCAGAGTGACACTATCAAGGTAGAATTAAAACAAAAATTAATAGACCATATCGTACTTTCTATGGATACTTTGTCTTTAAGCGATAAGTCGTTTCTATCTAGAATAAAAGGCAGAGAATTGAATAACGCCTACTTTATGTCATTTTTGCGTTATAGGTCCAAACAAATGTCACTGGATAGCCTTTATACTAATAGATTTAATGAAGATTTAAGCATCTTTATACAACATTTCAAGGAGAAACATCCGTTTCTATAAGTAATTATGAAGCCTGTAGCCGCATTACTAGCTATATTATTGACTTTCTCAGGTATTCATCAATACGAGATTGATCGTAGGGTTAGTAATACAAGCTTTTTTAAAGGTGAGGTGCTTTCCTATAAAGTTCACTATGGATTTATAAATGCAGCAACGGCTACTATGACCATCAGCGACGAGCTCCACCAGATAGAGGGTCGTGATTGCTATAAAATAGAGGTTTATGGTAGGTCAGTAGGTATGTTTGATTTGTTTCTGAGAATCAGGGATACATGGGGTACCTATCTGGATTCATCAACTCTGGTTACACGGAAGTTTTATCGCAAAATTGAAGAGGGGAAATACAGAAAACATGAAATTGTAGAGTTTGATCAGAACAGCAACGTGGCACGCGTACGCACTTTCGACAAAAAGAAAAAACTCTGGAAACCGATTGAAGTTTTTGATACACCAGAATATGTTCAGGATTTAGTGAGTGGCTATTACTACTTACGCACTTTTGATTTCAGCTCTCTCCGCGAGGGAGATTTTATTAAAATAGCCGCTTTCTTTGACGATAAAGTCTACGACTTTTCAATTCGTTTCGACGGGCGAGAAACGATAAAAACTAAATTGGGAAAAATTAGATCTTTGGCGCTTACACCGGTTATGCCCGAAAACCAATTATTTGATGGAGAAAATTCTATAAAAGTCTGGCTTTCTGACGATATTAATAAAGTACCTTTAAAAATAAGGGCTGATATGTTCGTAGGCGCTGTGGAGGTAGACATTACTGATTTTAAGAAAGGAATTATGTAAATGTTAAGTTATTGTTATCACCTTTCCATTGCGTCTTTTTCTCTCTACTTTTATTTCTTATTTTGACAAAAATAAACCTAACCTCGAACTAAACTTTAAGCTATGGGGAGCAAGCAAAGCCAAAAAGTGCTTGTGGTTGACGATGAGGAGTCAATACTTGAACTGCTCAAATATAATCTTGAAAAACAAGGTTATGATGTAAAAACCGCAACCAACGGTTTTGACGGTGTGGAGAAGGCGAAAAAATTTCAACCGGATCTGATCTTACTGGATATCATGATGCCCGATCAGGATGGCGTGGAAACCTGCCGGCAGATCCGCGAGGTACCGGAATTATCAAGCGTTTTTATTATTTTTCTTACCGCAAGGTCCGAGGAATATTCGGAAATAGCGGCTTTTGACGTAGGCGCAGATGATTACATTACTAAGCCGATAAAGCCCAGAGCTTTGATGAGTAGAATTAGTGCGCTATTCAGACGTGATTCGAAAAAGAAAACGGCTACAAGTCAGATCAATCTCGGCGGCCTCCTGATTGACCGGTCTAGTTATACCATTAATATGGAAGGGCAGGAAATAACATTGCCTAAGAAAGAGTTTGAACTGCTCTATTTTCTAGCTCAAAATCCAAATAAAGTTTTTGGCAGAGATGAGCTATTGCAAAACATCTGGGGTTCTGATGTTTATGTACTTGCCCGAACCGTGGATGTTCATATTAGAAAGGTGAGAGAGAAAATTGGGGACGATTTTATTAAAACCGTAAAGGGCGTAGGTTACAAGTTTAGCTTAAATTAGAGCATGGTCTACAGCTCCAGGATCATAGCGCTATTGCTGGCGTTATGCGTTGCCATTGTTACCACCGCTTTTTTGAGTCTTTTTGAAGGAGTTACTCAGAGCGCACTCATTGTTTCCTTTTTTATCAGTGGCTCCGCATCTTATATTTTCGGGTTTGTTGTTTTAGAATTCTTGATCTTCCGGGAAATAGATAAGATCTACAGTTTGTTCAATAAGCTTCGAAAAAGGGAATTGGCAACTATTGAAACTGAAAAGTCCAATCCTTTTAATCCCTTAAAAAAAATCAATGAGGAAATATTCTCCTATGCCTCACTTAAACAAAAAGAGATCGATGAACTTAAGAAAATCGAAGCCTTCCGCAGGGAGTTTATCGCCGATGTTAGTCATGAGCTGAAAACACCAATTTTTGCCGCCCAGGGTTTTGTCCACACCTTACTCGACGGTGCGGTAAAGGATAAAAGCGTTAGACACCGGTTTCTTAAAAAAGCAGCCAAAAGCCTCGATGGTCTGGATATGCTTGTACAAGACCTTCTTGTACTCTCTCAAATAGAAACAGGAGAGATACGCATGTACTTTGAATATTTTGATATCAAGCAAATGACTGCTGATATATTAGAGCAGTTCGAAAACAAAGCTGATAAGAAGGATATTACCATTAGCTTTGAAGAAAATACGCTTGAAAGTGTCACTGTATACGGTGATTGGCAGAGGTTAAACCAGGTTATTACCAACCTGCTTAGCAATGCCATCAAGTACAGCAATGAGGGGGGAAAAGTTACTATTGGTTTTGAGGTAGGGGAATCCGAAGTTAGTGTTACCGTAAGGGATAATGGAGAAGGCATTCCCAAGACAGATGTCGACCGCATTTTTGAGCGTTTTTACAGAGTAGATAAAAGCAGGTCGCGAGAAAAGGGAGGTACGGGTTTAGGCCTCGCCATAGTGAAGCACATTTTAGAAGGGCACAAATCTACCATCCATGTGAAAAGCGAAGTAGGCCGAGGGTCAGTGTTTAGCTTTAAGCTACCCAAGGAAAAAGCAGAATCAGATCAGGAAAAGGCTGAAACACCTTAAGGTCAGATCTGCTACATTTGTATCATGGCTAAGAAACTTGCTTTTGCTGATCTCATCATTTGGGAAGATGATGATTATGCAATTATTAATAAACCTCCCTTTATTTCTACACTGCAAGACCGGCAAATTGATTATAATATATTATCCCTGGCTAAAACCTACAATGCGGATGCTCAGATAGGCCACCGGCTTGATAAAGAAACCTCGGGTGCTCTGGTTGTCGCCAAAAATCCTGACGCGTATCGGCACATATCTATGCAGTTCGAACATAGAGAAGTGATTAAAGAATACCATGCCGTGGTAGATGGCATTCATTCTTTCAAGAAAAAGCTCGTTAACGACAGGATATTACAGCTTTCCAACGGTACGGTAAGAATTGACAGAAAAGGGAAAGACGCTGAAACCGTTTTTAATACGCTCAGGGCATATCGCAATCACAGTTTAGTTCAATGCAGGCCGGTTACCGGTAGAATGCATCAGATCAGGATCCACCTGGCAAAGAATGGAGCGCCCATTACCGGTGATGAAAAATACGGAGGCAAGCCATTCTACTTATCCTCAGTGAAAAGAGGGTACCGTGCTGGGAAATGGGATGAAGAACAACCGTTAATAAAGCGTTTGGCCTTGCATGCCAAAAGCATTGCGTTCAAAACATTGAACGGTACCGTAAAAAAAGTGGAAGCTGATTATCCGAAAGATTTTCGTGTGCTGCTTTTACAGTTGGAGAAGAATTCTTAAATAATTACAAAGCCTAGTTGGATTTCAAAATCAATCAAACTATCTTTGCACTCCCTTTTTTTAGGAGGGATATAGGTATTGTAAAAAGAAAAGCTTTTTAAGCGTGGATCATTTAAGTTATAAAACGATTTCTACTAATAAAGCAACGGCCCAAAAAGACTGGGTGGTAGTAGACGCGGACTCTAAGGTTTTAGGTCGTTTGGCAAGTGAAGTGGCAAAAATTATTAGAGGCAAGAACAAGCCTGGTTATACTCCACATGTGGATTGTGGGGATAATGTAATCGTCTTAAATGCCGATAAGGTGCAGATGACGGGAAAAAAATGGACGGATAAGGTGTATGTGTCTCATACCGGTTACCCGGGCGGCCAGAAGGAAACAACCCCAAGACAGTTAAAAGATAAATCTTCGATACTGCTGGTGGAAAGAGCCGTAAGAGGCATGCTTCCTAAAAACAGATTAGGTAGGGCCTTATTTAAAAACTTGCATGTATATGAAGGTGCCGAGCATCCTCATGCTGCACAACAACCAAAAGAAATTAAACTTTAATAATGGAAGTAATAAGTTCAATCGGAAGGAGAAAAACCTCGGTAGCGCGCATTTATGTGTCAGCTGGGAAAGGGAATATCACTGTGAACAGTAAGGATGTGAAAACATACTTTCCTTCGGATATCCTTCAAACTATTATCAGGCAACCTTTAGTGGCTACCAGCACAGAAGGTAACTTTGATATTAAAATTAATGTAGAAGGCGGTGGTCCTTCGGGCCAGGCAGAAGCTATTCGTTTGGCCGTGTCAAGAGCTCTTGTAGAAGTAGACGTGGAGAATAAGCCACCTTTGAAAAAAGAAGGATTTCTTACCAGAGACCCTAGAATGGTAGAACGTAAGAAATACGGTCGCCGAAAAGCGAGAAGAAGATTCCAGTTTAGTAAACGTTAATCTTCGCGATTTAGAAAATTATAATAATGGCAAATAAATTAGAGTACAAAGACTTACTAGATGCTGGTGTTCACTTTGGGCACTTGACGAGAAAGTGGGATCCCAAAATGGCTCCGTACATTTTTATGGAGAAAAATGGTATCCACATCATTGATCTCAATAAGTCTCTTGAGTGCCTCGAAAAAGCATCTTATGCGCTCAAGAATATTGTGAGATCCGGAAGAAAAGTGTTATTCGTTGCCACCAAAAAACAAGCCCAGGACGTAGTAGCTGCAGAAGCAAAGCGGCTGAACATGCCTTATGTTACTGATAGGTGGCTTGGTGGTATGCTAACAAACTTCGCTACCATCAGGAAGTCGTTGAAAAAAATGACTTCAATTGATAAGTTGATGAAAGATGAATCTTACCTCAACCTGGCGAAGCGGGAACGTTTAATGGTAGCAAGAGAAAAAGAGAAGCTAGAAAGAGTTCTTGGCGGTATTGCTGACCTTAACAGACTTCCGGCAGCGCTTTTCATCATTGATGTAAAGAGAGAGCACATTGCTGTAAAAGAAGCTCAGAAACTCAATATTCCTGTATTCGCCATGGTGGATACTAATTCTGATCCTACAGGTGTCGATTTTCCTATACCTGCTAATGATGACGCCTTCAAGTCTATTTCTTTGATTACGGAATACATTGGTAAACAAGTAGAAGAGGCGCTAATGGAAAGGAAGAAAGATAAGGAAGAGGCGGCTTTACAAAAAGAAGAGGAAGCTAAAAGACAGGCTGATCAAAAAGAGACAGTAAGCGAGTAAAGCGACTAATTTATATTAGAATGATTTAAAGATTGAACATTGTCTCGATAGCCATCGGGAAGATGTTCAATTTTTTTTGGTACCAATTATAATAACAAAGACAAGCAAATATTTAAGACTATGGCAATTACTGCGAAAGACGTAAATAAACTTAGGCAAATGACCGGAGCAGGAATGATGGACTGCAAAAAGGCACTTACCGAGGCTGATGGTGATTTTGATAAGGCTATTGAAATACTAAGAAAAAAAGGACAAAAAGTTAGCGCTTCACGTGCTGATAGAGATACCAAAGAAGGTTCCGTATTCATTAAAAGCAATGACGGCAACACGGAGTGTGTACTCATAGCGCTAAACTGCGAAACAGATTTCGTTGGCAAAAATGAAGAATTCCAGTCTCTGGGAAATGCTGTTGTTGAAGTAGCCTTTTCTGAGAACCCAGCTACTACCGCTGATCTATTGGCCCTTCCGCTTGGTGACCTTACCGTAGAGGCAAAAATCACTGAACTTATAGGAAAAATAGGAGAGAAGATTGAAATCAGTGAATATGTACGACTTTCAGGTGATGCGGTAGTGCCTTATATCCATGCAGGAAATAAACTGGGCGTGCTTGTAGCACTTAAAGGGGCTAATGGTTCTGAAGTGGTTGATGCCGGTAAAGATGTAGGTATGCAAATAGCCGCAATGAATCCTGTAGCTGTAGATGAAACAGGTGTTGATTCAAGTGTAGTTGAAAAGGAATTGGAGATCGGTCGTGAGCAGGCGCTTGCAGAAGGAAAGCCGGAGCAAATTGTAGATAAAATTGCTCAAGGTAAGCTTCAGAAATTCTATAAGGAAAACACCTTGTTAAACCAGCAGTTCGTAAAAGATAGTGGTTTTACAGTAGCGAAATACCTCGATAGCGTAGTCAGTGGACTAACAGTATCTGAATTTAAGAGAGTTTCTATCGGGTAATTTTGAAATGAAAGAAAATAAAAACCTCTGCATGAATTTGCAGAGGTTTTTTTATATCTGACTGCCAGTTACTTAATTATTGTAAAGGGGTATTAACGCTTGATGAAAAATAGCCCGGAAAAAAATGAAAAATTCAATTGTTTACAGCTTTTTGATTTTATGCCTTATCCTTTCTTCATGTGGTGACGATGATGGCGGGAATAGTCCCTTAAGCATTGAAGATGCTAAAGCTTCCATGGATAATATGGCTGCAGACATGACCACTGACGTGGTTAACGTTGTGCAGTCTGAGGGCGTTGAAGCCCTTGATGAGTTATTTAACCTGCTGGATTTAAACGACCCATT
>JBCDHA010000089.1:0-9541 GCA_038750705.1 Bacteroidota bacterium | reverse complement strand
TATCCTTTTGGAATGGCACATGCAGGGGGCTATCAACGAGTGACGGCTAAGGAGAACAGGTTCAAATACAACGGAAAGGAGCTTATTACGGATCTTGATTTAGGTTGGTACGATTACGGAGCTAGAATGTATATGGCAGATATTGGAAGATGGGGTGTGGTTGATCCCTTAGCGGATCAAGGAGGTCAAGAGAGTTGGAGTCCTTATCAGTATGCTTTTAATAATCCGATTCGATTCATCGATCCAGATGGCATGATGGCCACAGATTCAACTGGCACAAATGCGCAGGTAAACCCAGAAGAAATTAGCCAAGCAGCGGAAAATGCAGTGGAACACACTGGAGATTTAGATGCGGAGCATGGTAATGTAGCTCGATGTAATCAAGGCGTTTGTCATGCATTTAATGAGTTAACAGGTAGTGACGAATTAAACGGACTTCAAGCTAATGATATGGTATCAACGATGCAAAACTCTGAGAATTTTGTTGAAATAGAAATGTCTGAATCGCAGGAAATAGCAAATAAAGGGGGTATTGTAATTGCAGGAGGAGATGGACATGTTGTTATGGTAGTACCTGGTGAAGAACAATATAGTGGTAGTTGGAAATCTAATGTTCCTACTGTAATGGATACTGGGGGTTCAAGTACAAATAAAAGAAGTGATACAAGTAGTCAATCTCTTAGTAAATCATGGGGTTCAGGATCAAAAGATAACGTATCATTTCATATGTTCGTGGGAGGTACATTTAAAGGTCCTACTTTGAAAAGTGTATCAGTAAGTGGCAAGAATGAACGACCTACGAGAAAAAATATAACATACCCTACTTTGGCACCAACCAAAATATCAATCAGATGAAAATTATAATTAATTTATTACTGATACTTCTATTTGGTTCTTGTACACAGGGACAAAATACAAATGATAAGGTCTCGATATCAGGGGAACTGGTCGGTACGGATTTGAAGTCATTTGAAACGTATGTAGAACCCAATGATTTTTTGAAAGCAATGACTTTTAAAACTGTTGATGAAATTGCTTTTGACTTCGACAAGGATCAAATAAATGATGAAATCTTTTTCTACAGGGTTGATTCACTTAGACTTCAGAGTGGCAAGACAGTACAATCAGACGATCCGGGTGATTATACATTTTTGGTGATCCATTTAAGTGGGAAGGCCAAGAAAGATACATTTTTGATAGAAGATGGAATAAAAAAGCAGTTTCTTAAGGAGGTCAAAATGGATAAAAATAGTTTAGTCAAAAACGATTATATAAATATTTATTCGAGTGGCGATAACAATTTGCTGTTGATAGAAGGGTATACCTATGGTAATGGGGAAAGCTCACAAACGCTAATTAATATTTACAAAGGTGAATCTTTTTTAATCTTTAATGATGATCAAAAAATTAAGTCATTAGAGACCTCCAAAGGTGGAGACGTTCTAATAACCATAAATGACAAGCAAGGGGAAAAGTACGAAGGTTTAGCAAATACCTATAGAATTAAAAATGGGTATATGGTACTTGATTGAGGTGCTATTCAATGTGTTTGTTACAAAGCCGCCACATTTTTCTGAAAGAAGTCTTTGAACTTCTTCTTGGTAAGCATGGTATCAATGATTTTGAATACCGTATCGCGGTCTTCCTCGTCTAGCTGATTGATCAGGTTAAGCTGCTCCATGTTCGACTTATCCTGTAGGGTCACTTCCTCGGGAATGTCCCCATCAAAGTTCACGATCTGATCGATGGACATATCAAACAGCTTGGAAAGCTTTTGCAACTCCTTGACCGTAATCTCCCGGATGCCATTTTCAATCTTACTGTAGTTCGAGTTGCCGATACCGAGTTCCTCGGCTACTTGCTTTTGCAACAACCCTTTTTGCTCCCGTAGCTTCTTGATGTTCGTTCCGATACCCATATCCTGTGCGGTGTTTAGAAGCTTTAAAGTATCGATAAGAGAAATTTTTTCAAACATTATGCGAAATAGTAAAATACTTGATTGCGATATACGAAACTACAGATTACATTTGAAATATCGAAAATCGCAAAAAATAAATTTATGGCCTCCCAAAACGCATCTCCAAGTATTTTAAACACTGCCAATGCCGACCACCTCACTTACGAACACGGCATCATCAGAATCGCAGTCCTGGGCGGCATACGGCTGGAAGGCCTGGACAGAATGCGCGTTACCTTAAAAATAGAAGTCGAACACCTGGCCTTACGGCATAACCTCGACCTGTACAACGACAACCAAACCGAGAAACTCATCCGGAAAGTAGCCGAGAAAATGGAAGTAGGCACCAGCGTCATAAGTGCGGCATTACTAGAGCTCACCGACCTTTTAGAACAATACAGATTAGAAGAGGTAGAACGGCAAAACATCAACGAAGACCAAAAGAAGCTCCTAACCCCCGAAGAAATCAAACAAGCCGAACATTACCTGAAAGCTCCTAACCTCATAGAACGCACCAGACAAGACATCGGCAAAGCCGGAGTGATTGGAGAAGAAGATAACCGGTTATTGATGTACCTGATCTTCACCAGCCGAAAACGAGAACACCCCTTGCACATCGTCAGCCTGGGCAGTTCCGGCATTGGCAAAACCCATCTGCAGGAAAAAGTGGGTTCACTCATTCCCCCTGAAGACAAACTCGAAATCACCACCCTTAGCGAAAACGCCTTCTACTACTTTGGCCAACGGCAACTCCACAACAAACTCATCTTAATCGAAGACCTGGACGGGGCAGAAGGTGTACTCTATCCCCTTAGAGAACTACAAAGCAAAAAGAAGATCAGCAAAACCGTAGTCCATAAAAACACCAAAGGCGAAACCAGAACCATCACCTTGAACGTAGAAGGGCCGGTCAGTGTGGCCGGCTGCACCACCCAGGAAAGCTTGTATGAAGACAATGCCAACCGGAGCTTTTTGATCTATATCGATGAAAGCCAAGCCCAGGACGAACAAATCATGACCTACCAACGGAAACTCAGTGCCGGAAAGATCGACATCGCGGCCGAACACGAAATCAAAACCCAACTCCAAAACACCCAACGCATCTTACAGCCTGTCAAAGTCATCAACCCCTATGCCGAGCAACTGAAAATCCCTAACGAAATCTTTAAACCGAGGCGCACCAACGCCCACTACCTGGCCTTCATCGAAGCCGTCACCTTCTACCACCAATACCAACGGGAGAAACAATACGACCAGGACACCGGAGAAGAATTTATAGCCACTACGACTGAGGACATTGAAGCAGCCAATAACCTCATGAAATCCGTCTTACTGCGAAAATCAGATGACCTGAACGGAGCCACCCGGAACTACTTTGAAAAACTAAAAACCTGGCTGAAACAAGAAGATAAAAACAGCTTCACCAATGCCAGTGCACGACAAGCCTTGAAAGTCAATGCCAGCAACCAAAAGCGGTACATGGCCGCCCTGCAGGAATGGGGATTAATCGAGAAAGTAAAAGGTGATCAAAAGAACGGTTATGCTTATCAAGTGACCAGCTATGAAGATCAAGCACAGCGCAACCAGCGCATTACCACCGTGCTGGATGAAATACTAGTTCACCTTAGCAGTTCAAAAAGACCAAAAGCAGTTCAGAAACAAAAATGAACCACTTAATGATCCCTAAGCCATCCACAAGCCGAATTAACCCAGTCGTTCACTCCAAACCGGAAAGGATAACCGAATGAAAAAACTAACCCTTGAAAACACCGCTTACCGCTACCTGGAACAAAGCTTCAAAGAATGGTTGGACATCCAGGGCTATGCCGCGACCACCGTTTACAACCTGCCTTTACACATCCGTGAACTACTCCACCACTTGGAGCAAAAGGAGATCACCCACATCAAACACCTGACTGCACAACACATCGAAACCCATTACCGAAACTTACAGGAGCGAGCCAACCAGCGCAGGGGTGGCGGGTTGAGCAACGCCCATCTCAACAAGCACATCCAGGCCTTCCGAAAGTTTACCGAGTACTTACGGAAAGTAGGACGGTTAGACCTCACCGAGCCCAAACTGGACAATGAAAAAGCAGTACGGAGAATTACCTACCTCACCGAAGACGAAATCAAACTACTTTTTGAAACGACACACGCAGAACCTGCCCCGTATAACATGAGTGAAGACCAATACAAAGCCCTACAAAGCAGAGACCGTGCGATGCTGGCGATCTATTATGGCTGCGGACTCAGAAGAAACGAAGGTATAAATGTAGATGTAGGAGACATCAACTTTGACCGATCCATATTGCACGTACGAAAAGGCAAGAACTACAAAGAGCGGTTCGTCCCCATCAGCAAGACCAACCGGAACTACCTAACCGAATACATCTACGACCATAGGCCGCAACTGCTAAAAAACCGGAAATCAGAAGCCTTATTTATAGGCATCCGGCATACCACAAGAGTAGACAGCCAAACCTTAGCCATGCGGTTGAAAAACCTGCAAAGCCAAACCCAGGACACCGAGCTACAGCAAAAAGAAATTGGCCTGCACACCCTCAGGCACTCCATAGCCACCCACTTACTGAAAGCAGGCATGAAGCTGGACAGCATCAAACAGTTTTTAGGTCATAGCAGCCTGGACAGTACCCAGATTTACACGCATCTGCTAGGAATACCGCAACAACAACCCTATAAAAACATCCCCACCTATGAAGCCATCCAACTATCAGAAGATGAGAAAAGACTTTGAAGCCTACCTGAAATCCAGGCAGTATTCCAGGAAAACCATTGAAACCTACTTGAACAGCTTCAAACTTTATATGGAATGGCTGGAAAAGGAAAACATAGAACTAGAACAAGTAAGCTATAATGACCTGCTCTTGTACGTAAAACACAGTGGTAAAACCGCAAGTCCACGCGGATTAAAAGGGTACATGCTCGTAGTCAAGCATCTGTACAGCTATTTGCTAAGCGAAGGAAAAGTAAACCAGAACCCCGCGATAGACATAGAAGTAAAAGGCGTGAAACGGAAAGTACTTTACCACATCCTGGAACCTTACGAACTGCACCAGTTGTACAACACCTTCAAAGCAGAAACACCGAGTGAACGAAGAAAGCAAGTTATATTAGGTCTACTGATCTATCAGGGACTAAAAACAGAGGAACTTAGAAAACTGGATAGGGAACATGTAAAACTAAGGGAAGGGAAAATAGAAGTGCCTGGCGGCATCAGAAGTAACGGACGCACCCTGCAATTAGAATCCCATCAAGTCATGGATCTCTACGATTACACATTGCAAGTCAGGCCGGAACTATTGGCCAAAATGCCCCAACCGAATGAAACCCTGTTGGCCATCTCCAAAAACTCAGGGAACATTAGCAACCTTACTACTGAACTGTTCAGAAAGTTAAAAGAAGTGAATCCCAATGTGCTAAACACCAAACAGATCAGGGCTAGCGTGATCACCAAATGGATCAAAATGTACAACCTGAGAGAAGTGCAATACCTGGCCGGTCACCGCTACATCAGCAGTACAGAATGGTACATCGAGAATGACCTAGAAGGGCTGAAAGAAGAAATCAACCAGTTCCACCCTTTAGGATAAAACAGAAATATATGCGATCCAAAAACAGAAGTCCATAGCTGAAATAATACCTAACTTTACTCCGAAACACCACCTTAGTAGAATTATCTCTATTAATCATAACCCTGTATGGTCTGCGGGTAGGAAACGACCGTAAGTGCATGTGGTGTGCACGGAGTGCCTAAGCAGGGTTCTTTTTTACTCCAAAATCACCACAAAATGAAAACTAGAAAAAAAGAGCTAGTCGAGCTCATCCATCATATCCAAGACAGCTATGCCGGTGACTACGCCAGTGTGAGCCGTGATCTAAACAAAGCGATATACTGTTTGCACTTCTTAAAAAAAGATGAAATCCCACGAGATGAAGTCCAGGACCTGTGTTTTGCCTTGCACAAACTAGGAGAATGCTTCCATCAGGCACACAGTGAACGAAGAACGAGAAGGCATCAGAGATTAACTAAACTTCTGGAAGATTTAGAAGGAGTTGTAAGAATAACTTAACCAGCTTTATTAGCTGAGTCAAGAGTATTGACTTTATCAAAAACTTGTACAAGAACCGCCCTTTTCAAAAAAGGGACCGCAAATCTAAAAAAGTTTTAGCATTTTTTTATAAGTGTGAAGTGATAAATTAGAGCTCCTCCGATGGCCCATATGGCATCAGCAATGAGATTAGTGGATATGTCTTTGAAGAACTCCATTATCAATATTAAATATACAAAATGCTTGACCATAGTACAAGTTAATCCACCTAGATGAATAGGTGTTTTTGTTTGGCATCGAGCCTCACAAAAAACATTTAGGTAAAGCGGTGTGGGTGCGTGTCCTCGGTCAGGCTGCGTTCCAGTAAAAGCAAGGCTATACAAAGCTCCCTCTGGTCGGCCTTGCTTTTACTTCCTCTTGCTGCCCTGTGGTACTCCCCACGGCTGTTCTCAGTATTTTTTGGTTGATGAATGAGCCTGCGGCAGCTAGGCAAAAAATCCTTACTCAGCCCGTGTTATTGCTCGCCTGCGGCCTCAGTCAGACCGTTCCGTTATTACTTCACTCACAGCCGGTCGCCCTGTCGGGACTTTACCCGTCTGGCTTCCTTCGAACTCGCGGACGGCTCACGTGTGATGAAATAAAAGTCTACACTTACTTACTCTCTTATTTTAGTATTAAAGAATATCGACCATACCATAAATGACATTCTTTAACGATAATGCGGCTAATTTTATACAGCACATATCATTGCTGTTAGAAATGCTAGGATTTTTTTTGACTTACGTTGAGTTATTCAAAAAAGAATGGGTGATTGCATTTGAATCACGCGTTAAAAAAGTTCATGAAAAAGTTAGTCTTAAAAAAAGAGCTCGACTTGGATTTATAAAGTTTACAACTCTAGCTGCTCCTTTATTAATCCTGGTCATAGCACGCCCTGAGTCGTTTACCATTCAAATCATCATTGGTGCCATTATTTTAGGGTTAATATATTTTTATGACTTTGTAGTAGTCAGTATGACTTTGCTTATTGATTTTTTGAATAGATTAACAAATGGCCGAGTAGCAGGATCAGTGGGATTGTTACTCGTATCCCTTGGTATGTTGGGCGAAGTATATCAGGTCTTGAATATTTATTTTTAGGTTCTTGCTCCCTTAACAGCGCGAGATTATCCGCACATTTAATCAAGGATCGTAGTCGCTTGTAGCATTATTTTGATCGAAGCACGCCCCACAAATCCACCCACAGCCGAAGCGCACTTCAATCAAAATAACGGTTGTCAATTTTTTGCGAATCGAAATCGGTTTTTGTAGCTGGTGTAAAATCTTGCGTGTTCTGTATCGCTTTGGTTGCCCTGGTTGGTTTTGCACCAGGTACAAAAGCCTTCCAAGCCCTTTGATTACTTGCCATGACCAACAAACTTGCAGGGCGCTGGTAAGGACATGCTAATCTATCCGCACCTGGTTAACCGCATCCCGAACGAGGCCGCCAGGAAATAGGTAAGAGAAGCGTTGGCATAAAAGCAAGGGCGCAGTGTAACGGAGCTTGTATCACCCTTGCTTTTTTCTTGGGGGAGTAACAACGGGGCTTTACCGGCTGGTGTGCTGAGAGAGGGCGTAAGGTGCGGACAAACTCAGGCTGTGGCTACAGGTGAAGGGAAAAGGCCGGAGCGGTCGACCTGGAGAGAGAACAGCCAGTGAAGGTAGAGAAGTGTAGCAGCTGGGGATCTGCGCGTTTGATGGAGCGGGAAGCTGCTGCACTGAACGACTGAACACCTTATAACCTCTTGCCGACATAGAGAGGCATGGTTTTATGTGATGTAGCGGTTTAATTGATACCTTTAACAATATAATTATTAAAAGAAAAATATGGGAGAATCATTAACCTATGAAAGCCTACTCTGTAAAGCACATAACTGTGATAGAGGTGGTGCAAATGGCGCTGCTGATGCAGATGTATACCGTAAACTGGAAAATGCTCAAAGGATGCTCGAAGTACAGGAACAAGCAATCGAGAAAAAAGAAATACCTCCTTCGAATCGTTCGATTAACGATCTTAAACATGAATTTAGAGCTCAGACGGCAAAGGTTAGAAACAACATACTTCAAGGGTTACGGGAAATTAACCGAAAGACTCATGATGAAAAAAAGAAAGAAAAGCTACTGAAGTTGATGCGGGTTTTAAATCCTGATGAGTACAGTAAAGAGATGATCGATGATGTTATTGATCAAGCTTGGGACATAGTTAGAGATAAGGACAGATATTATGTTACTCTATTTGATAGAAGTGATAAAAAAATGCAAGGTTGGTTTGCAACTGTTAGCAAGACCTTTAGACCGGAAGGAGCTGCCAACACATTAGCACAGGGTGAAAGTGTATTGTACCCAAACAAAGAAGCTGCTTGGCAAAGTATACAAAAAAGAGTTGAAGAACTTGACTATGATAATGATGAAGTCATTTTCAATGCAAAACCAGTTGACTCATATGATTCAGTTCTGAGTATGGTTAAAAAGTTATAGTGCGAGTCGTAGAAAACATATCTTACTAGCATGGAAGAAATAGAGAAAAAAGGTCTCGAAAAGCTAATGAATAAGGCTTTTGAATTTATAGATGTGATAATCAAGCCACCACTTCAAGAAGTGGGAGGTTTATTAACTGATCAAGTTAAGTTTTGGCGATACAAAAATCAGGTTGATATCTTGATTAAGGCGAAAGAGTATCATGACCAAAAGGGTATCGCACCGAAAAAGATACCTGTGAAAACTTTGGTCAACCTAATCGAGGCAGGTTCATATGAAGAAGATGAAAGCCTTCAAAGTAAATGGGCAGCTATGCTGGCTAATGCGACAGATGTCTCAAATCGATTTAAGCTACACCATATTCTTATTGATATTTTAAAGCAGCTTAGTCCGCTGGAAGTAGAAGTATTAGATTTTATGTATAATCAAGATTTTGAGCAGGGAACGGCTTTTAGTTCACGTTCATATTACAGCAAGTATATTGTTAACCACATGTTCATAGTCTATGAAGAAAAAGGGATAAAAAAATATAAGCTTGCTGAGTTAGATAGGGAGCAGGAGAAAATTGTAGTTGATAATTTTTTCCGACTAAACCTGATAGAACGTTATCAAATGCCATCGGTAAATTATAGACCAGTTGATAAACATGGACTAGTCCCTCTCGGTGAAAACGATGATATACGGCTGACCTATTTAGGCTTTAAGTTTGTCGAACAATGTACTTTTAAGTTGGATTAATAACTATCTTTAATCTACCCTCAAACGAGAGGGTAAGAGCTTAGTGAATTAGTACTTCATTGGTTGGGATGGCCTAGGAGAAAAAAAGTGCAGCTCAGATTTTCGTGTAGATTATTATCCTTTTGGAATGGCACATGCAGGGGGCTATCAACGAGTGACGGCTAAGGAGAACAGGTTCAAATACAACGGAAAGGAGCTTATTACGGATCTTGATTTAGGTTGGTACGATTACGGAGCTAGAATGTATATGGCAGAT
>JBCDHA010000088.1:0-9573 GCA_038750705.1 Bacteroidota bacterium | reverse complement strand
ACCTGATCCTCTATGCCATTGGCCGTTCAGTCATAGAAATTTTCAGAGGTGATATGAGTCGTGGGTATGTAATTGAAGGCTACTTAAGCCATTCGCAATTTATATCCTTACTTGTACTTTTATCATCTGTATATTTTTATAGGCAACTCAGAAAAAAACTAATAAGGTGAAATCAAGCTTCTCAAATTTTGAAACATGTGAGGTCTGCATGAAAGAATAAATCGTTAATTTTAATTTATGCTGGATTACTATCAGGTTTTAGACGTAAATAGAGCTGCCAGTCTTTCAGAAATAAAGACAGCATATAAAAAGCTGGCCCTAAAATATCATCCTGATAAAAACCCCAATAACCCGGCTGCCGAAGAGTATTTCAAACACGTGAATACGGCTTACCAAACTTTGTCCGATCCATACAAAAAAGCCAGCTACGATCTAATGCTCAATTACTCAGCTGAGCGGGAATCACGATCACAAAACGTTTCTCAAAGTCAGTATAGGCGCTATCCACAAAATCAAGAAAGATCTGTTTACGATAGATATGGAAAGTTCAGTTGGAAAAATGCACCAAACTATAAAAAGGCCCCGGCTTATATAATCGATAAGAACTATTTAAAAATCCAGGCGCTAACCTTATTAACTGTTTTTATATTGGCCGCTGTAATTATGGGAGCGTACAAGTTAAACAACTATTATGAGGAACTGGAGTTGCTGGAAATTCAAAAACAAAATGAGCTTGCCGTTCAAAATGCCAGGCAACTCTTTGACTCAGGTGACTATGCGGAAGCCATTACTGAAATAACGCGGTTAATTAGGGAACAGCCTATAGAGCATATGTTTTATGAGGCCAAAGAAAGTATGATCTCCAGCTTGAGCAAATCTGCAATGATCAATTTTGAACAAGAAAAATTTCCGGAAGCCATCGTTCATCTGGAAGTATTAAAAGAGTACCAAAAACCTATGCGAATAAGTACCTGGGAAATGCTGGCCACCGCTTACTATACTCTGGAGGAATATAAAAAAGCAGTCCACGCTTATGAGTACATATTGATGCGAGAGGAAAACAACATTGAGCTGATCATGAAAATTGGCGACATTTACCTGGAAAAGCTCAATATGACTGAAAAGGCATGGGATTATTACACAGAAGCGAGGTATAAGTTTAAGGAGTTTCAAAACAACAGCTATGGTGAAGCATTCGAGCTTGTAGTACCCTTAACTAATTTCTCAGAAGAATATTTCCAGATGTTTTACAAGCGCGGCAAGCTTAATATAGAGCTCGAAAAATATGAAGAAGCCATACATGATTTCAATTGGGCCATATCCATAAGACCTGCCTATGGAGAACCCTATTATCTTAGAGCCATTTGCAGATCGGGGATGGGCAACAACGACCGCGGATGTGACGATTTAAGCAAAGCAACGGAAAATGGCTACATAGTTCCCTTTTCATTGAAACAGCGCATTTGTAATTAATTCATGTATCTTTAATTTATGGATAAGTTGACAGTTGAAGAATCAGAATCCCTTAAAAAGAGTTTTATGAATATCCTGGCTCTTTTTTTTAAACAGCCAACAATCGAAACTAAATATGTTGCCTGCCTAATGAAATGGAGCACCCAGTTAGGATTATCTAATGACGATCTGCATCGTATTGAAGAAAATTTTGACCATTTAAATTTCAAGCCCCTCTCATCGCAAGGGGAAAAACTAGAGGCTATTTTTAACCTGGTACATATGATATACATCGATAGTATCGTTGAAGACATCGAACTGGAGGTGGCCACTCTATATGCGGGAGAATTAGGATTCAAAGAAAGCGTAGTTGACGAACTCTTTAAAGCAATAGCTACCGCTCCTTATGATGGAAAATCTACAGCCGAGGTTAGAGACGAAATTTCAGAATTCCTCACCCTACAGGAATAGTTACTCAGAAGGAAGCACAATCCAAAGAATGATATAGACTATTGTACCCGGAAAGGCAGCGCTAAAAACTGAAATTAGCAGATAAAGTAATCGTACTAAACCAATATCCCAGCCGTACTGCTGTGCAATACCTGCGCATACACCACCGATAACTTTGTGATTTCTTGATCTTGTTAAGCCCATGTGTTGACCTTTTAGTTAGTTTGTTGTTTCAGATTTGAATTAAATCATAATTTATCGGAAATTGTATATTTAAGGCAATTTTTAGCTATGAAGGGCGCCAGAATAGTCATATTCTTTTTTTTTCTCATATGTTGTGCCGCAGTAGATACGGCAGTTGCGCAAAAACAAAATAAGTTTCAAAAAGCCAATAGAAAAAACTATAAGAGAAAGTACCGGGGTTCTTTAAAACCAAATTTGCAATGTTTCCGTCTCTTCAAAAAAAAATATAAAGTAAAGAATAGCAGGGTTACGGTTAGAGGTAAAAAAGCTGGCAGTCTCCCTTTGGCCGAGTACGATCCTACTGACCAACCTCCGTCGAAACCAAAACCACAGCCGGTAGTACAGGCTGTGGAAGAAAAAGAAGACTTTCACCAAAAGTCTTTCGAAGAACAAACATTGGATGAAAAACATGTTATAGAAGATGAGATACTTGCTGAAAATGACCTACCCACTCCTACTTCTAAAAAGCATGAAGAAATAAGACAACTCGTAGAACAAAAACTTAAAGGCCACAAAGACGGTGACCCTATAAAACTGGAACCCCTTTACTTTACTTTTGACGAGTCTGAGTTTGCAGTGGTGGATATGGAGCCATTTCTTATCGCTGTTGAATACGCCCTCCAGGGCAGGGTAATTCTCATTGAAGGTCATACTGACAGTCAAGGTAGGGATAACTATAATGTGAAGCTCTCCATTCAGCGCGTGGAAAAAATACGTCAGTTAATGCACGATATGGGGGTACCGGATGAAAGAATATCAGTAGTAGGATATGGTGAAGAGGTGGCTGAACATGACAATAGTACTACAGAAGGACGGGAGAAAAACCGCCGGGTCGACTTCACTGTATTTTAATTATAACATAAGATCATAGTTAATTTCGTATGCATGGACTTCGATCATTCCATATTTCTTAAAAATATTGCTCAAACTACAGGGCACCCGTTCATGCTGGAGATAGCATCGGCGGAGGGAGTTTATCTCTATGGTGCGGACGGCAGAGAATACATAGATATGATATCCGGTATCGCCGTCAGCAATCTCGGACACCGGCATCCTAAGGTTATTCAGGCCGTAAAAGATCAACTTGATAAGCACCTTCACGTGATGGTGTATGGAGAATTTATTCAGTCATCTCCCAATCTACTGGCAAAAAAACTCACATCGTTACTGCCTGAAAATCTGAACTGTGTATACTTCACTAATAGTGGTACGGAAGCCAACGAAGGAGCACTAAAACTTGCCAAAAGATATACCGGTCGATCAGAGATTATTTCTTTTAGAGGAGCCTACCATGGCAGTACCCACGGATCTCTAAGTGTTTCGGGTAATGAGGTAAAGAAATATGCGTATCGCCCACTTTTGCCAGATGTTCGCTTTCTCACATTTAATAATACGGCACAACTCGATCAGATAACAACTCGTACTGCATGTGTAATCATTGAACCGGTGCAAGGTGACGCAGGGGTACGTATTCCTGATAAAGAATATTTGATAGCCCTTAGGCAAAGGTGTGATCAGACGGGCGCCTTGTTGATTTTTGATGAAATCCAGACAGGAATAGGAAGAACAGGCAAGTTATACGCTTTTGAACATTTCGGTGTTACGCCTGACCTGCTGACCAGTGCTAAAGCGCTAGGCGGTGGTCTGCCCATTGGGGCTTTCATTTCTTCTTATGAAATCATGCAGTCATTGACCCATAGCCCAATGTTAGGCCACATAACTACCTTTGGAGGAAATCCGGTCTCTTGCGCTTCAGCCCTCGCAACGCTGGAAGTGATAGAACAGGAACAACTCCTCCCTCAAGTTGAACAGAAAGGAGAGTTAATCGAAAAACTGCTAGACCACCCTAAAGTAGTAGAAATCAGACGTATAGGTCTCATGTTCGCAATAGAGTTTGGTAAAGAAGAAGAAGTCTATCATATAGTGCAAAAATGCCTTGAAAGAGGCGTTATATGCTTCTGGTTTCTTTCCTGCCCTACCAGCTTCAGAATAGCCCCTCCTATCAATATATCAGTAGAAGAGATTAAAAAAGCTTGCGAAGTAATAAAGTCAGTCTTTGATGAATTGTAGCGGCTTACAGCACGGGTTCAATTCGATAACATTTCAAATTTTCAATATTGAGAAATAGACGACTTTTATCAATCAAGGTATTAAGCTTGCTGTCTTTTGATTTTTGATTGGGCCTCACTCTCACCTCATAGAGCAAGTCAAGCTTGTCATCATAGACACGGTAAAGGTTGGAATCATTCATGTTGTTGTTGTTTTGAGTTTGTTTTTATACAAACAGTTTTGACCTTGTAAGTTCCGATTGATTCCTTAACCTACTGCTGTATACGCGATTGGATAATGGAAGTTTAAAATACGTAGATTTATTTCAGAAAATCTGACCGATAGTTAGATACAAAAACTTGCCTGATCCCAGAGCTCACTTAGTACCAACATCACCTGGAATAAAAAGACAGGAGCTATTAAAATGATAATTTTGACCTGAACTCTGTGAGCTCCTCTACCAAGGTTTGTGAACTGGAAATCCTTAACTTATCCTTAATAAGGTTATTCGGCTTAACTTTTAATTGCCTCAGCTTAAGGTGTTGATTCACAAAAAGAAATTCTAACTCAGGAATCATCTGTTTAAGGGCGTCCACAATATCTAAAACCTCGAGATCTCTATCCACAAGATTATAGACTCCGGGGACGATATCTGCATCTAATACCGTTTCCAGTGCCTTGGCGGCGTGGTTGATATGAATAAAAGACCTGTGTTGTCTACCGTCGCCGTGTATAGTAATTCGCTTGTTAAAATGGGCTTCAAAAACAAACTTGTTTATTACCGCATCAAATCTCATACTTCGGCTGTAGCCGTACACGTTTCCACAACGAAACACAAACGTATCCATCAAGTCAGAAAGTCTGTTCACATGATCTTCGGCCCTGAGCTTTGAAATACCGTAAAAGGTTTTAGGATTGGGGTGGGCCTCCTCATGAACGGACTCTTTTGAAGAACCATAAACACTGGTGCTGCTCGTGTAAATAAACTTTTTCACCTCGCTTTCTTCAATGGCATAAATGAGCTCAGCGGTACCCCAATGGTTCACCTGTTCATAGATATGAGGATCGGTATTGGCAAACGGCGTGGTAACTTTGGCCGCGAGATGATAAACCACATCAACTCCGGAAAGCACCTTTTTTAAATGCCTGGAGTCAAGAAGCTCGCCCCTTTCAAAGCGCAGCTTTTCAGAGTTTTCGAAAGAATGACCGATGAAGAAGTTATAATTAGTCCTGCTTAAATTATCGTAAATAATTACCTCGCTTACATCGGTTCTGCTCACCAATAATTTAGTTAACTCCGTACCAATGTACCCGGCGCCTCCTGTTATAAGTATTTTCATTTAGTGGTTCGTCGTTATCAATTAGGATTAGCCTTTACCTACCAGGTCAGTATGTAAGCCACATTCAACTTTATTCATACCAAACCAGCGGGCCTCACGCTCCATCATTTCCGGGTCAATCTTACGTGTACATGGCTCACAGCCTACACTTAAATAACCATTGGATTCCAGAGGATGTTTGGGCAGATCAAATTCCTTTTGATAGCCGTAAATCATCTTGGCATTCCAATCAAGCATAGGATGAAAGCGAACTGCATGGTGGGGAGCAGGTTGCTCCACTTTCATGGCTTTTCTTACCGCACTTTGGTCAGCGCGTACACCATTAATCCAAACATCATAACGCATTAACAAACTATCAACGGGCTGAGTTTTATTCAGGTAACAGCAATGATCGGGATCTGACGCAAACAGTAAACGTCCGTCCTGACCGCGTTGCATAAATTTGGGCACATCGGATTTTAGATCAATCACCTCCAACTCAAACCGTTCGGCTATTCTGTCTTTAAAGGCCACAGTTTCAGGAAAATGATACCCGGTATTAATGAAAACAACCGGAATATCTATATCCATACGGCTCAACATATGTAGGAGCACAAGGCTATGCGATTGAAAAGAAGAGGTTGTAAACAAACGTTTACCGTCTCCTCTGTATCTCTCCAATTGTTTCTTTATTTCTTCAAAAGTCATGAAGGCTGTATAATTAACGTGCAAAGTTATTTAAATCATAAGCGGAAAGAAATAATTCATTTATCATAAAAAAATAACATATGGAAAACTGATTTATTGAAATGAAAACTGCACTTGTGAAGAAGATATTTCTCAAATCACTCAATGTGTTTTTTTTAGGTCAACAATTTTATTATCTTGTTCTGAAGGAGTGTATTTAGTTGACTAAGAGAAAGTTGCGATTGAAAAGCTATGCTAAAAACCACATTACACCTTTTATTAGGAATGATTTTCCTTGCTCACGCGACAAAGGCCCAGAAAATTTATGTTGCTGGCAACGGAAGTCAAATAATATTTCGCAGTGATCTTGACGGTGCAACGCTAGAGCCAATGGGGGCCGGAGGCTTTGCAGGTTCCATACGAGACCTTGTCATTGATCCTGTTACTAATCGTGCATTCTGGATTGATATTTCTCAATCAGCGATAAGAGTGGCTGATATCACTTCCACTTCTGGTATCGTGACATTTGAAAATATTACCAATTTTTTATTGTTAAACACTTCTTCAAATGCCTTTGCGCTTGAAATTGACTTATTGAATCGAAAGTTGTATTGGACAGCGCCAGGAGATGGTGAAATTGTAAGAACAGATATTGATGCATCAACGCCCGTGGCCGACCCAATAATAACAGGCGAATTTCAATGTCAGGGTCTGGGGCTTGATCCTGAAAATGGCAAATTGTATTACGTAAGGGATATAACCTCTTCCGAAATTAGAATAGCCAACCTGGATGGTTCATCGAATAACCTACTTATTGATGGTAGTAGTTTAGGTTTTGCAGATTTTACAGAGGTCACAGTTGATGATGTTAATGATCAAATCTATTTTACATACTTTCTTACGGGCATAGGCCAAATTTGGACAGCCGACTTGGATGGCTCCGCTGCCAGTAGGCAAATGATTATTGATAACCTCGAAAGCCCTAGAGGCATTGATGTAGATGGCGACGGAGGTTTTGTTTATTACGCCGACGCCGGTGTGAGTGGAAACATCGGAAAAGCCGAGCTTGACGGTTCTAATAAGGTCAATATCATCACCGGACTAGATGCCCCTGTAAATGTAGCCTTGGACCTAAGCACTTTTGATCCACCGAAAGTGTACTGGACTGAGGGTTTGGTAACCCCTGGTGAAGGAGAGATTCATCGTACTAATTTAGATGGAACTGAATTTGAAAGATATTATACTGGTTTTGCAGATCGAACAAGTGGTATTTCAATCGATACAGACAACGGAATAATATATTGGACGGATGGAAATCAAGCTGAAGTGAAGCGTGGAACAATAGGTGAAACAGATTTTGAGGATTCAGAAACAATAATAGATTTTAACCCCTCATCAGTAGACAGTCTTGAGCAAGTGGTCTATGAGCGGACACAGCAAATGATTTATTATACTTATTGGGGTCAAGACCAGATACAAATGGCAGACCCGAACGCCCCGGATCCTATGAGTACTGTAAGCACGATTATTTCGATTCCAAATCCGGTAGGCATTGCTGTCGATGAAGCAAATTCAAAAATATACTATACTTCAAATAACATAAATTCTTCCGGTAACATTGCATCCTTGTGGCGGGCAGATTTTGATGGTGGAAATCAAGAGGAACTATTTTCACAATCTTTCGCTAACCCTGAAGAATTATATTATGACCTTAAAATAGATCCGTTTAATGAGCGGGTATATTGGTCAGCAGGGCCAAAAGATGATCTGGGTCGCATTTTATCCAATGATATAAACGAATCTCCGCCGTTCAGTAGTCCTTCATCTTTCAATATCAACGGAGAACCCAGAGGAATTGATCTTGACCTAATAAACAATAAAATCTATTGGGTCTGTAGAGGTGCACCTTCTTTTAGTCCTACACAAATTATGCGATCAAATTTAGACGGATCGTCCGCTGAAGTTATCCATTTGATCAATAATATTATTGTACCTAATCCAGGATTTATAGCACTTGATTTACGAGGCCTGACTGCACCTTGCAGCAATCCACCGACGGTTGATGCAGGAGTCGACCAAACCATATGTTCAGACCAAACAGTATCACTTAGTGCTGGTTTGGGTGGAAGTGCAACATCCATTTTGTGGTCTACTCTAGGCGATGGTTCTTTCAACGACATTTCTTCGTTAACGGCAATTTACACACCTGGAGCTAATGACCTTATCAACCAAACAGTAACCCTAAGAATAACTACAGATGATCCTGATGGTTCGGGCCCATGTGTAATAGCTGGAGACGAAATAGATATTTCATTTGAACAGGCTATTACCATAGATGCAGAAACAGATCAAGATGTTTGCGAAACGGATAACGTCTCGTTAAACGCCACACTTACCGGTGCATTTTCAAACTTCCAATGGTCTAGTGACGGCGATGGAACTTTTGATGACCCAAATTCACTCAACCCTAATTATATGCTTGGTCAAAATGATGTAGGTGGATCACAAATTACCATTACAGTTACCGCAAATCCACTTTCTGCATGTCCGGTAGCTATTGATGATATTGGAGTGAATATTTTCGGCAGTGTCATAGCCAGGGACTACACACAACAAGCCTTTAGTGGTATACCAATTAATTTTAATGTTGTTGTAGATAACGAATCCCAGATAACAGGACCATTATCTGCAACTATTATCTCTCAACCTGCCAATGGTACAGCAAGTCTTGATAATGGAGTCATTACATATACTGCGACACCAGGAAACCTGGGGACGGATCAGATTGAATATGAAATAACCGGACAATGCGGCACTGACATAGGTACAATATCCATAGTAATTGTGGTAGAACCTCTACCTCTTAACATTTACAACGCAGTTTCACCAAATAATGATGGTGTTAACGACTGGTGGATCATCGAAGGATTGACCACACCTAACGCAATAAAAATCTATAATCGGTGGGGTGATGAAGTCGAAGAACTAAACAATTATGAAGGATTGGCAGATGTGCCAAACGATGCTTTGGATGATCTCATCGTAGGCACCTATTTCTATCAAATTGAAAGCCCCGAGGGTTCGTTTGAAGGATACCTAACCATAAAAAAATAACTGCAATATGAAAAAGTACTTATTTACGGCAGTTTTGTTTTTATCTACAAGCATTCTATGGGCCCAGCAAGAGCCTATTTTTGCCAACTACCTTAGCAACCCTTTAGTGTTAAACCCGGCATACGCTGGCATAAATAATGTGTTTAATGCATCGGTAAGCTATCGATCGCAATGGGGCGGGTTTGACGGCGCCCCAAATACAGCATCGTTTAGCGGCCACTCTTCTTTTTTTGAAAATAAAGTTGGCGCGGGCCTCCTT
>JBCDHA010000087.1:0-9674 GCA_038750705.1 Bacteroidota bacterium | reverse complement strand
TTTTCAAACAACAATGAAGGGAAGGCCGCACCCACAGTGTCCTTATTGATCAAAACATCGGTCGTTGGATACTTCTTTTTCCAGAAGCCCCAGGTAGTTTGAATTGCCGGAAGCAAATCCAACTTGGTACCTTTTAGCTCACCATGGACAGCCTCATTGGACAATTGATTCCATACTGATTGGGTCTTGCGATCAACCATTAAAAGGTTGTTGTCGATTAAGGCTCGTCCAAAATCGAAACCGAGGGTATCGTCACCGATATTGCCGGCAAAGACTTGGGCCGATCCAACCAACCCGCACCAGGTCAGCAAGTAGTTTTGGCCATTCAATATGAGGTTAGCCACTTCAAAACCTTCCAGGTAAGCGAGTGGAACCGCGATTTGTTGTTCATCGAGTGATATGCCCAGTACCAGGTCGGCGGTGTCGAGTTGTACTATGTTGAGATCAGCAAATTCAAGATGATCGAGCCCGTTGTTTACCGGCATATCATACAGTTTTGGCTTCTGGCCTGGCCATTCTTGGGCGATAATTGCAATGGTTTTATCATCGCCTTTCCTTGTTATTTCATCCGCTCCGGCATGTTCTTTTGACGAACAAGAAATGATTGAAAATAATACAGCTAGATAGATATAGTTCTCTTTTTTCATTTTTTTAAGTGTTTGCCCACTATCAGGTGAAAACCGCACTGACTAATTTTTTTAAATTCCATGAGCAAGTGATTCTTTTATTTTAATAGGCTGTATTTTTCTATAGGTCATGGATCGCCAAAGCCATTCTGCCGGGCCATATTGATACTTAGAGAGCCACCAGTTACTAAAAATGAGTTGGAGTATGAGTATGCTAATGCCGATAAGCGTAAAGAAAACAGGACTGATATGCCCAAATAAACCCAGGCCGTAACTTTGAAAGATCAGACACCCTATTACACTCTGCATCAGGTAATTCGTGAGCGCCATCCGCCCTAAGGGCGCTAATATTTGTAATGGAGCTTTGAACTTATCTTTTTGATAAGCTAACGCTATACCGCATGCGTAACAGATACCCAGAGCCGGCACGCCAAAGGCGTATACGATAGGTTCGATGATGCCGGAAGGCGCCATGGTATAGTAGGCTCCGGTTGACATCATATGCGCCATCACCAGGTTACAGGGGATCCCAACGAGAGCAGACCATAGCATGATCCGTTTTAGCTGCTCTCGCCGTTTTGGGATCTCTGCAAACCAACTGTTTCTTGTGATGTAAAAGCCAAGCAAAAACATAGCGAATACTTTGAAAAACCGACCTGTAAAGATCAGGTCAGGATACCTGCCGAATACAAGACCTCCAAAATTTGTAAAGAGTATTTCGCCGAAAGTCCCGGTTTGATAGGTGTTAACGATCTGAGCAAACATAGCCGCTGAATCAGATTGATCGACTGGAGGTGCGCCTTGCTGCTGATACCACATAATACCGTATTGAATGACAGGAACAACAGGCAGGACAAAAGCCATGCATAACAAGGTTTTATTGCCACTATTGCGGAATAAAATGAGTGCAAAACCGAGTAGTGCGTAAACGGTGAGTATGTCCCCGACGTACAGGAAAATGGCATGGAGAATTCCAAAAAGTAAAAGGATGAGTAATCTTCTACTGAACCGGCCAGCGAACGGCTGGTTTTTCTGCATCGCTTTCTGGATTTGTAAACCAAAGCCAATTCCAAATAGTAAAGAGAATATGGAGTAAAACTTTCCTTCGGTGACAAAATGAACGATCCATGTAACCAGCTCTCCGAAATGGTAAAAGCTCAATGCCGCTTGCTTCTCCGGTGACAAGAACCAATGACCGGAATGGTAGGCCATATTGGCGATCATTACACCCAATAGGGCAAAACCGCGTAGCACATCCAGCACTTCGTAGCGTTCATTTGATTGAGTAGGTTGCATCGTGGTGTTCATGGTAATATTGGATAAGGATTAGGTAGTTCTCCGCCAAATGAGGTATATACGTGGTTGGCTAATTTCATTACTTGATGATTATACCCTGCGTAAGGTGCCAGTACTTGAAGGCCTTGTTCCAGAATGACCAGCAGTCCGGCCTTGAACATGATTGGGTGTATTTTGCTATGTACACGCCACTCTATAACCCAAAATATAGGTATAGGTAGCATAGCAAATCCAAATCCAAATACATCAAAGTTGCCAGGAAAAGGAGGGAAGTAGTAGCGTAATCGAACCCAGGAAACCCATAATAGAATAATGGTGGCCAGAAGGGTCAGCCTTTTGTGTATCTCGGGTTTTTTACGAAGTACCATGGCCACTGTGATCAATGAGCCAATCGTAAGTGGATCGAGTAGTCCGGAACCTAAAAATGTCTGAGTACCCAAGCCTACGCCCGTTTGGAGTTCCCTGGTGGCCGTCACGAACCCCACCCGGTGTAAGGTGATTACCACCCCTGCGGCAATGAAGATTCCCAGAAAGCCAAGTCTCATATGGAGCTTGTGGTTATTACGGTTGATCAGTGCCGTCTGAACCAAAAACAAAATAAGCCATGAGGCACAAAAAAGACCGTGTAAATGATAGATAAGTGCAAACTCTTTATTTTCAGTTAAGGGTCGAAAATAAGTGGGAATAAACCCAATGAGCGTAATTGCTATTCCAAGAATCGCAAACCTTAAATAGTGTTTAGACAAGCTCGTGGACTCTTGAAAAGCAGATATTTTGTAATGACTTAGCCGCATAAGGTATTGAGCTTTAGCTTCAGTCCTCCAAGAAACCTGAAGCTACTTCTCGATATACTTTCCACCTTTGATCTTTCCCTTTTTTTAAAAGGGTTAGATAGGTGTCCTGGAGTTCTACAGGCTTTCCTTGATTATCTGTGTAATAGGATTTTCTGGTCCCAAAATCATACGCTACAGAATCGCTCACGATAACGGTTTCCTTAGGATACATGAAAATACTATCGTAGGGAATACCTCCGCGCTCTTTGAATATTTCATTTAATGCTATGAAAGGCTCGGTACCTGGATTGATTGAAATGAAATCTTTAGCAATACAGTCCAGTAATTTGGCGTAGTCCTTGCCTTTTAATGACTCCGTGAACAATGTCCGGGTGGCTTCTATTTTTTGGTATTCTTTCTTTAAATCAGTTTGTGGAACCTGGCCGAAGGAGGCTGTGTAACCAAACAGTAGGGAGCATAAGTAAAGTGCAATTTTCATTTCAAGTTAGTTTTAGGTTTATGGGTTAGGCGTTTAATTTTTTAAGTTTTCTTCTGTAGCGAATGGCAAATAAGGTTGGAATAAATGCTACCAGCAGGCCCAGTAAAAACCCCTTCCCGCCAACAAAAACAAGTGCCATATTACTGTCTATGTCATGACGGTGATTCCAGATTTCGACAATTTTGCCATCCTTAATTCTGAAAACATTGATGATGGGGATACTGCCGGTACCAAACATGATCTTGGACATGAAAGACTCGGCCGTATAGTTTGCGTTCCATCGAGTCGCTACCAGATCCCCTTCGGCGATCTGATAATCAATGGTTGAGTTCCATGAGCCTCCTTCCCAAAACCTGTCTGCAATGATTTTCTGCTCGATTGCTAGTTCGGTCACGCCTTTTCGATCACCGATATCGTGAACCACATATTCATCAGCTACATACTCGGCGTATTTATCCGTATTATTGGTAAACCAAAGATCCTGGTAAAAATTGCGAGCGATTTCTTTATTGATTTCAGCCTGCGAATTCCCTTGTTTATCGTGAGCCTGGCTGACGATGTGGTGAATGATTTTCCATTCTCCCTTTAGCTTTTGGAAGACCCGTATATGGTTATTGATCCGATCTTTCATTGGCCTTCCATCGGGCCATTTCTGTCCGGTACGGATATTGACGGACCTGGCGATGGCAAGGTCGGGTTTTGGAAAAGTAATGTCCGGATCCTGATAGTTGTTTTCGCCAGACATCACAAAGTCCAGACTGAAGATCGTTGCGAATAAGGTGCGCAGTTCCGCTTTTCCCAGCGTTCTGTCACCAAAGGCGTTGGTCCAGTCTATGTTATCGGCATAATCCTGAAGGACCATGTCAACATCTTTGGCATCCCAGCCTTGATCGTAGCGGGTGATGGATTCTTTAATTGCATTAATGCTTGCAGTGTCTTGTCCCTGACTAAGTAACGCAGTTAGAACAAAGCAAAGGCTCAAAATAGGCTTCATCATCTTTAGTTATTTTAGTTTGAATAACTGGCAGGGTCCACTTCGTACACCTGCACATCCATATGTTCTTCAATGAGCTGGAATCTTCGTTGCTCTTCTTTTTTCCAGCGTTCCTGATCCGGATACAGTCGCTTATTGTCCGCTTCGATATCAAAATCATCAAGGCCTAGTGCAATGAGGGCGTTTTTATGAACAATAGTTACGCGTACGTCCCATCGGTCCGCTTCTCCTACATGGTTTTTTGGGCATTCTATTTTGGCGCTAAGGAAATCACCGGTGTCTATTCCGCCCTGGATAGAAGGCCAATGGTTTTTCATAAAGAGCCCCATGAATTCGTCAAAGTGCCCCCACTTTATTTTGTAATAGAATTCTACCGTAAAAGGTGTGTCCTTTAAACGGTAGTCTTTGGATTGACCACTAACCGTCGTAGCTAATGAGCATAAAATGGTAAGTGTTGCAAAAAGGTGTTTTGTATTCATTGTATCAGGTTTTAATTCAAGGCTTTAACTTGCACTCGTAATCGCTGTCGATGAGATAAAATCTTGTTATTTCCTCACAGCTATTACGGCAGGCTATTCTTTTAAAAGCAGCGCTAAGCCTTCCTTGAGGTAGTCTAATGTCTGATTATGTCCGCCGTTAAATCCTTTGACTGTCGCCTCTCTTGCTTCGAGAAACTGAATTTCGTAATCAGTTAATCTTCCGACACTCTGGTCTTTTTTTCCATAGTAGTAGGTGAGGTTAGAGAGGTTGGTATGCTGCAGTAATGCTGTATATCTGTTATGACCAAATCCAGCGGCTAGTTTATTTAAATTGATAACGCTTAATTCGTCAGACTTTTCTCCGATTATAACCGTGCTTGCATCTTCTTTGAAAGTGGCACTAATACCTTGGGAAAAGGATTGCCAGACTGCTTCGGTCATATCCAGTCTGCCAACCATGAAGAGGTATCCATCGGCTATATTTCCATATTCGGCAATGAAATCAATCCCTGCAAAAGCTCCAAATGAAAGACCCACAACGTATACTACCTTATTTTCGGATTTAAAGTAACTGACTAAATCTTTCAACATCCTGGAACTCTCCTTGTCGATCACCTTGGCCTGGTCGAATGAAATTTCTTTTTCCAAAAACCTTTTAGGGTTTAGCGTCTGTGACTGATGGATATTAATAACGAAGTACTTGCTGTCATCCAGGCCTCCTACCTGGGTAAAGATGGATTTGAATTCTTCTGTTAAGAGATTCACCATTGGACCTATCTGGGTGTGAATGATGATGGTATCGCTATTCGGGTTACCAAAGGAATAGCCTAATCCTTGCAAAGATTCCGGGATAGTTTTGTAGCCAATGGTCGCCTCACCGGCCTTTGCCTGAAGTTTGACAACCACCAGAGCCCGATAATTATCTTTTGCATCTACAAACATCAGAGGCTTCAACTTTTGCTGCATTATCAGCGGCATGACCTCTTGTAACGTCGTTTTGGTTCCATCTTCAAAATAGACAGGATCTAAATCCATGGGTGGTGGATTTTTCATTAATTCATCTTGAGAAATTAATCGTAAACTATCGGGGATGAAGGAGTAATCCTGAGCGTTTACTACAGTCCGGGTGCAGAGGCAGATTGCGAGTACGAATAGTGTATTTTTCATTTTGGAGTGTTTGATTATTCTTTACCACCGTGTTGATTAAACGATAATCATGGTTGGCTGACATGAAGCTAGCAAGATCAAAAGCGTGTATAGCTTACCCATCTCCCAAAAACTATCAGATATGTAACATGTGGGTTTTTGGTAATTTTAGGCGGGTTCTGCACACCTTAAATCTTACTTTTTGGTGACCTTAATTTATGTTTTGTATTTGCAAGCGAGATGGAGATTCCCGCCTTCGCGGGAATGACGCTTAAAATGAAATTTGCTTGTGACTCTCTTTTATTATCGTCATTCCGGTTGAAGCGTAGCGGAATACCCGAATCTAAATGCTCTGATCGGACCCATAGAAACTCTGGTTACCGGCTGGAGATAAGCAAAAGGGGCTGGTTGAAGTAGGGGAGAATGCCTTATGCTATCAGCACTAAACTACCTCATAACTGGAAGGACTCTTCCCAAACTTTTGCTTGAAGCATTGGGTGAAATAGGAGACACTGTTAAAGCCACAGCTGTAAGCTACTTCGGAAACATTTAATCCATTACCAGTCAGTAGGTCTTCGGCACGCTGTAAACGAATATCGCGAATAAACTCACTGGCTGAAAAGTTGGTTAGGGCTTTTAATTTACGATGCAATTGCATTCGGCTCATGCCCATTTCTTTTTGGAAGGCCTCCACGGTAAATTCGGAATTGGAGAGGTTCTGATCCACCACCTCCAGGGCATTTTTAATAAATGTTTCCTCCGGCGACTTAACCACAATCTTCGAAGGTGCTAAACGCAGTGTCTGCTCGTATTTCGCTTGTAGTTTTTCACGCTGGGCGATGAGATTTTGGATCCGTATGAATAGTTCTTCATTATCAAACGGCTTGGTGAGAAAATCATCGGCTCCTTTCTTTAGGCCATCTAGTTTGGCATCTCTATCGGCCTTTGCCGTGAGCATAATAATAGGTATATGGCTGGTTTTCTCATTGGCTTTTAAGGTGTTACATAATTCCACGCCGTCCACCTCGGGCATCATCAAATCCGTAATGATGATATTCGGAACCATTTTTAGAGCGTCTTCGATACCGGCTTTCCCATCGACCGACTGCTTCACCGTAAAATCACTTTCTAAAAGTGATGTCATATGGTTTCTTAGGTCAGGGTTATCTTCTACGATCAGCACGATTTTTTCGGAAGCCTCCTGTTCAGATGCTTCTTGGTCGGCCGGAATTGACGTTATCTTACTCACGGTTTGATAGGTTTGAGATTCACCTTCTACAATTTCTTTGGGCAGGTACGCTGACTTATTGATCGGGAACTCCAAGGTAAAGGTAGCGCCCTGGCCCGGTTCACTTGCTACGGTTATATCGCCTTTGTGTAACAGCGCCAGCTCTTTGGATAGCGTCAAACCTACACCTGTGCCGGCAGCATTGGGTGTATTAGTCCTGTTTTGATGAAATCGCTTGAATATAAGTTGTTGGTCTTCTGGGGAAATTCCCTGACCGGTATCTTGCACTGAAATAGCCAATTTGTCTTCAACAAGTGTCACTTGAATGGTCACTTTGCCTTCTTTAGAGGTAAATTTGAAGGCGTTGGAGAGCAGGTTATTTAGAATCTTCTGGACTTTATCCTCGTCGAAAAAAGCCTCTTTAGGCGCATCGTCTACATGTTTGATAAACTCTATATTTTGAGCTGATGCGAGAGATTCAAAGGAAGCACAGACTACCCTGATAAATGCGCTGAATTCACCTTTATTTGCTTTTAAATGAAGCTCACCAGCCTCTAATTTAGAAAGGTCCAGAAGTTGATTGGTTAATTCCGTGAGTATCGTGGCATTCCTGTGGATGATGGTTAGTGCTTCTTTCTTCTTTACACTGGTTTCTTGTTTAAGGAGCTTTTGCAGAGGACTTAGGATCAGGGTAAGTGGTGTGCGGAACTCGTGTGAAATATTGGTAAAGAAATTAGTTTTCAAATGATCGAGCTCTGTAAGTTTAGTATTGGCCCTGACCTTTAATTGGTAACGATTGTAAATCACACCGATGAGTACGACAAGCAGAAATGCGGCTACAATAAGATAGTTTCGGAAATCTTCTTGTTTTTGAATTTCTAAGGAGGCTATTTCATTTTCTGCGTTGAGGAGTTCAATCTCTTTTTGTTTTTGTTCGTTTTGGTATTTTTCTTCTACTTCTGCTACATTTTTTGCGGAAGTGGCAGTAAACGTGCTGTCATCTAACTTTTTAACTTCTTGTAAGTATCTATAGGCTTTTTCAAAATTGCCTTCTATTTCATAAATCTCGCTCAATCGAAAAGCGCTCCATCTGGCCATATTGCTATTCTGGATTTGTTGGAAAAGCATTTGCGCTTGTTCAAACTCTTTGATAGCATCAGTAAATCCTTCCATCTGGACATGTGTCCTTCCTAAAAGGAAATGTAAATGCGCTTTTTGGTACGGCGAATTGATTTCATCCACTTGTTGCAAAGCAAGTCTGTACTTTCCGAGTGCCAAGTCAAATTCTTTGAGCTCAGCATGTATCCATGCTAAGCTTTGGTTTATAAATGCTATTTTTCTCTTATCATTGACCTTAACAAAATACTCCATCGCCTTGGTGAAGTTTTTTCTTGCTAATTCAAAATCTTTTATGTGGGCGTATTCGGTACCTAATTCAAGGTATACGGATGCTTTCATCTTGTCATCATCTGCTTTTTTCGCTTCCTCCAAGGCTTTAAAATAGTACTCGAAAGAAAGATCCCTATGGCGAAGTACTGAATGTATCGTTCCGATATTTAGCAGCGATTTGGCTCTTTTACCAAGGTCTTTTGTATTGTACAAAAGACCTTTTTGATCAAACTCAATGGATTTCTCGTATAAGCTTCTGAAATAGGCCGTATTCGATAATATGGTATAGCAACTGGTCATAATTAACGAATCAACAGGCTCTTGACCAGCGATTTCAAGGGTCGAATAAGCAATGCTGTCAGCATCCTCCAAGCGTTGTAGCGAAGAGTATGAAAAGCCCTGACCGATCATGGCATCCATGGTTCCTTTTCTATCATTCAGCGTCGCAGCAATAGTTTGGGCTTTTTGAAATAGGGCTAAAGCACTATCGTAATCACTGTACGTAGTAAGTTGATCACCAAGCGACATGAGCGCTTTAAAAGTCCCTTTTTTGTAATTAAGGTCAATAGATAGCTTTAGGGACTTATCCAGGTTTTGTAAGGCCTGCTCCGGATCTTTGAGTTTTAGTACTTCGTATAGTCGTAAGTGGGTAATTACCTTACTGGTATCTTTTTCCTGGTTTTCTAATATTGATCTCAATGAGTCAGCTTCATTTTGAGCGGATGCTGAAAATAAAATGGCAAAAACTAAATAGAAGAGCAGAGGAGTAAGTTTTCTGATCATGATTGATTCTTAGCCAACCTGAATATAATCAACCGTTCTTTAACATAAGAATCGGAGCGGCAAAAGTTAGTTAATATCAATCATTTTGGCCTATGCTGTGCTGAAAAGGTGACTTTTTAAGTAAAATTCATCACTAATTCTAGTGAATTTCATCAATGATCTCACTTCAATTGAGCTAGTCCTGAAGTTTTCACACTAAGTTTATCCTGTAACACTGACTTATGTTTCAGGCATTTGAACATAAATTAAGCAAAGCTGCAAAACAGGATCAGATCGTAAATCCATTTCATAAGCATGAATGTACAGTCATTATCGCTTGTGGTTCGGAACGGGGAACTACCATGGTATTCGCCATAGCGCTGCATAACGCCATTTTAGAAACGGGGGTCAAATGCTATTTGACGGAAATGAATGATTTTGAAAACTTCAGGTCCATGGAGCATTTGATCATTCTAACTTCG
>JBCDHA010000086.1:0-9764 GCA_038750705.1 Bacteroidota bacterium | reverse complement strand
TCTTCAAGGCGGAAATCCTCCATTTTTATGGGTATGGTGTCATTCAGGGCATTAACAAATTGATAAGTGGCATAACCCGAAAACTCATTTCTTGATTTTATTTCAATAACTCCTTCAGTAAGTCTATGGTAGCCGTTAAGTGTATCCAGAATAATCGTGGTATTGGAAAGTTGACCAATCCTTGAGTTCTCCAGAATCAGTACTTCATTATTCTCAGGGGTTATTTTGGCATCGGCTACAATGATATATGGGATACCGCTCACTTTCAGTTCTAATGTATTTATGTCATATTCTGCCTTGGTAGCGTTGAAGCGTAGTGAGTCAAGATCTTCGCGGGTGGTATAAAAATAGGAGCTCTCGATAGATACATCTTCAGGCTTGGTCATCGTTATTTTTTCTTCTTCAAGATCCCAGCGAGCTTCCGTAATTGATGTTTTAAACTGAGCATAGGGGAACTCAATAGCGGCTTCTCCCTCAACTTCAGGGCTTATCAGTGCGTAGTTTTCATCCAAATTGAATTTTAGTCTTACGTCATCACCGGAGAGGGCGGCTTTCTCCGGATTGCTGGATTTCAGGTCGAATTGGGCATGCCTGGCAGAGAATTCACTCTGGCCTAGTGATATCTCATCAGACTTGGATTCTGAGCCCCTTGTAGCCAGTAGCCCGGAGCCGAAAACGCCGCTGTTTGTAATAATTGCCGTACCATCCAGCGATGCCGTTTCATTGTAAAACTGTATAGGGTCTTCTACATTTTTAACGTACATACTGTCTTTCTTTGGCAACCACTTCATTTCATAGTTTTTGAGTGTCGCTTGAGGAAAAAGTACACCATTGTATTGGTCCTCTTTCATATCAAAAACGTCGCCGCTGCCAGTTACGGAGTCGGGGTAGAAGATAAAGTCCTTGGATTCAAGCGAACTGGTAAGAAAATCAATTTTTCCGTCGGCGCGCAGTCCACGGCTGTCCATACTAAGCGTACTGTAGAGCTTCCCTTCCCCCTCATAAAGTGTATAGCCATCAGCGGGTATTTCGTGTTGAAAACCTAACGAATAGTCGGGTTGAATACGTAAGGTTTCTTTAAAAGCGGGGAACATACCACTGGAGTTGAATGTACCTTCAAAACCGATGGCCGCCGGATCAGAGCCATCCAAACTGTCCAGGTTAAACGGTGGAATAAGGAAATATAATGACCGGTCATAAACGCCTCCCAAGATTTCTGATCGATCAAAATAAGCCACCTGTCCTTTTTCGGATGTAAAGCTAGGGTAGTTTAGATATTTTTTCTTACTGGATTTATTACCTGGCTTATTTATAAAAAGTGTACCTGAGCCACCTTGAATATTACTTGCTGTACTCCCTGTTGATTGAATAGAATCGGTTGACACCAGTGCATTATTAATTTTCCTGGTTCCACCTGTACCCCGGCTATTTTCCTCTTTTACAAAAAATTCTATTGAATCAATCTGGTTCAGATAAATGAGGAAGCTGTCGTACTTGAAAGTAAAATCATGACCTATATATTCAAAGTTTCCCGCAAATACTTTCCCATCAAATTTGAAATCACGATTTTTCAATAGGGTGATTTCACTACTATCAGGTTCTATAGTTACGTTGAGGGAGTCGCTGATCTTGAAACTCTCCACGCCTCTTACCGTCATATACCTATCTTTAAAATTAATGGTGGCATTTGGCTTTTCTGCCGTAACGGAAGTGATAATTATATTGTCAAAGTCTTTGCGTCCTCGCTTGGCATCAAACAAGTGTTTTGTTTTTTGTTTAACGGTCACTAAACCGTCATTGGGGTCATAGCCAATCAGTCCTTTTTGTGCCAGAAATACCATTGCTCCCCGTAATATTCTTTCTTTCTTTTTGTAGAATTTAGCCAGGTCCGCAACATAAAATTGTTCTACACCTTCTTTATCAGCGTAGTAAGCAACAATGCCAAGTGGATTGAAATCATATACCCTATCTCCCAAAGATGTGTAGTCCTTATAGTTGTAGTGATCCGAAGATTCGAAATAGGCGGGTACTATGGTCCGAGCCGCCAGTATGGATGCATCAAGGCTGTCTGATTGCATGTCCCATCTAATAATATCAGCGGTAAAGTCTATGTTAAAGTAGCTCGAGGTATACGGGGTATTTCTAAAACCTCCCTTATCTTTTTGAAGCGTTAAATTTTTGCTGTTCATGTCATACTTAACACGTACCGCTGGATGATAAATAGAATCGTTGTCCTGATAGATCACTGCCGAAGCTCTTAGGGCGGTAACTATTGAATCCTGAAACTCAAAAAATTCTGCACGAGCCTTGAATTGTTTAGCGGCTTCTCCCTGAACTTCGATAAGCGAGTTTTTTCCAAAAAGAGATGAGCTGTTTAACTTGGCGCCATTCATGGAAAACCCTCCCTTATATAAAAATCCATCGGCAAACCCCTTTACCTGGATATTGCTATAATAAGATTGAAATCTTGGATAGCTGGCGTCAGTTGTAGAATCGTGAGCAACACTTTTGTATTGGAATACGCCGTCAACTTTATCATCAACTTTGCCCACATAGGTAAGTTTTGCAGATTCAGCTTTTAACTCACTTTTCCGGGTGTCAAGACCATATTCTGAAAGGTCTGCATAAACAGAGTCTGCGCTCAGACCAGCCATAGTCCAATCAAACCTGCCACCGTTTCCGGTGAACTCACGAGTCATCATCATATAACTGCCGCTGGTATTGGTTAAAAAAACCGAGTCATACCCCGTAACAATATTCAGGTCCATTGCAGAAAATTGAATGACCGGTCCTGTTACTACCGGTAAATTTGCCCCTCCGGTGGCAGTAATAGCTTGTGTTAGCAATTCTTCGTCGGAAAGTTCGGGTTCATCTTCATAATACTCCTCTTCTTCCGGCCATTCCGTATCCCAGTCCTCATCGGGTTCTTCTTCATCCCAATCATCAAACCACTCTTCTTCCTCCTGCTCTTCCCCCTCTTCAATGGATTCTTCAACAATCTCCTCCATTACGGGGTCATCCACATATTCAAAGCTGTAGGTATCATTTAATACATACAATTTGTTGGAGTTTGAATAGTAAAGAGCCTCATTTTCAAAGAATTGCACAGCCGCCTTCAGGAAGGTGCTGATTTCTCTTGAATCATGATTTTCAATCATTTTTTCAGCCACGTTCAGGTATGATGTTAACATCTTATCATCTACCCGTTCTATGTCCTTAGCGGAGGCTATGGAATGGAAGTAATCATCCAAAAGGCTCTTTGAATTATATCGCATATTCATAATAGTAGCGACATTTTTCATGATCTTATCCTGAAAATCAGATCCCAGGCGGGGCCAGGTAAATAGAAAATCGTCCCGAATTACTAAGGTTTGTTCAGAGCGCAGTGCATCTAATCGATTTTTCAAGGAATCCGAGCTTACGGCTGCGTACTGTCCCAGAGCTACACCCTGTATTAAAATCAACAGGACTGAAATGGTGAAATATGATCTGAATTTGAATATCAACTCGACAAATTCCTAAATATTAATGAATTAACCAATTCTATTGGGGGAACACCGGAATGGTAATAACGAAAAAAATAGACTGATGATTGCAATTAATTCATTTTTGTAAATACAACTGAGCACCAGTCGTTCCTGGCAATACGTTTTTTTTCAACCAAACCGCACTGTACAGCGGAGGTCACAATGTCATCTGTATCATCCTCATAAAAACCACTGAGCACCATAAAGCCATTTATTGCCAAACAAGAACAGTATGATGTCATTTCTTCGAGTAAAACATTCTTATTGATGTTAGCCAGTACAATATTAAAATTGCCACTAAGGTTCAAAGTATCTATGGTACCTTCCCGAATCCTCACCTTTTTGCAATGGTTTAATTTCAGGTTTTCAGGAGCGTTCTCAATACTCCAGCTGTTATTATCATAAGCAATCACTTCGGATGCTCCTAATTTTTCAGCCATTACAGCCAAAATGCCGGTTCCTGTTCCCGCGTCCAATACCCGTTTTTTATTATGGTCCAAATCCAATTGATTTTTAAGCATTAGGTAGGTAGTGGAGTGGTGTCCCGTACCGAATGACATTCTGGGATTTATGACGATTTCATAGGGGAAGGAGGTTTGAGGGTCATGAAAAGTGGCGCGCACATAGATCTGATCTTCTACTACAATAGGGTCGTAATTTTTTTCCCATTCTTCATTCCAATTGCGAGCGATCACGGGCTGTACCTCATACGCAATTGGCTGCTCAGAATACTTTGTAATAAGTTGTTTCAGCTGATCTTCCTTGAATAGGGCCTTCTCTATATAAGCTTCCAGGCCTTCTTGTGTTTCCATCATAGAATCGTATTGCAACTCTGAAAGCTCGGCAATCATGATATCGCGGATAGCATCAGCGCATCTTATTTGGATGGCCAGGAAATCAATGCCTGCCATTAATAGGATTTTACGATATCCACAAAGTCACGTGATTGTAAACTGGCTCCACCAATAAGTCCTCCATCCACGTCAGGGCATGCAAAAAGCTCTGGCGCATTGCCGGGCTTGGCACTTCCACCATACAGTATAGATGTATTATCGGCTACCTCTGAGCCATATTGATCTGCAATATATGCCCTTAAAGCAGCATGCATCTCCTGGGCTTGTTCAGAGCTTGCGGTTAATCCTGTACCAATTGCCCAAATAGGCTCGTAAGCAATGACAATTTTTGAAAAGTCACCTTCGGAAAGATGGAAAAGGCTTTCTTTAATTTGGTTACAAACAAAACTTACAAAATCGCCACTTTCTCTTATGGCCTGTGACTCACCACAGCAGAAAATAGGAGTTAGGTTATTCTCTAAAGCTGCATCTACCTTTTTTGCCAATTGAGCATTTGTCTCAGAAAAGTATTCCCGTCTTTCACTATGGCCAAGTATCACATAATCCACACCCATTGAAGCTAACATGGGTGCGGAAACCTCTCCCGTGTAAGCTCCGGACTCATGTTCATTACAGTTTTGAGCTGATAAATAAATTTTCTCAGCCCCTTTTATGCTATTTTTAACAGAGGTAAGATGAATAAATGGAGGCGCTAATACAACGGTTACGTCATCATTAACTTCATCATTAACCATATTTACTATTTCCGAAGTCAGTTTAAGCCCTTCTTCCAGTGTATTGTTCATTTTCCAGTTGCCGGCTACTATTTTTTTTCTCATGGGTTTATATTTCGATGGTTCAGGTTCTGAACGTCAAAGATAACTTTTGAGTAAGACTTGCGAAATGAAGTGAGCCTAACTTATTCTGCTCCAGTTGATCACTGTTTTTCTCATGGACCGGATCTGCTGGTGTACATTTTTATTTTTCGGCTTTTCAAGATCCGGATCATCAGCTAAAAGACCTTGAGCCGCCTGCCTGGCGGTTTGCAGGATTTTGCCGTCTTTGCCCAGGTCTGCAATCAATAGGTCCAGCGCACCACTTTGCTGCGTACCCATTAAGTCTCCAGGGCCTCTTAACTTAAGGTCAGTATCGGCTATCTCGAAACCATTGTTTGTTCTAACCATAGTCTCAAGGCGTACTCTGGCTTCTTTGGACAATTTGTAACTTGATATAAGTACACAATAAGATTGATCTGCTCCCCGGCCCACCCTGCCACGAAGCTGGTGTAGCTGCGCAAGGCCAAATCGTTCTGCATTCTCAATGATCATCACCGAGGCATTAGGTACGTTTACACCTACTTCGATGACCGTGGTTGCCACCATTATCTTTGTTTCGCCTTTTACGAAACGATTCATCTCAAAATCCTTGGCTTCAGATTTCATTTTGCCATGTACAATGCTGATCGGCACATTGGGAAATGCACGGCAAGCACTTTCGTATCCGTCCATTAAGTGTTTTAAATCCAACTTTTCCGATTCCTCTATAAGTGGATAAACAATATAAATCTGCCTGCCTTTACTTATTTGATCTTTAATAAACCCGTTTACCTTTAGCCGGTTTGAATCATAACTATGCGTGGTTTTTATCGGCTTCCGGCCTGCAGGCAGTTCGTCTATTGTGGATATGTCCAGATCACCATAGAGGGTCATGGCAAGTGTTCTTGGTATGGGTGTAGCGGTCATTACCAGTACATGCGGATAAATATTTTTGTTCTTTTGCCAAAGCTTAGAACGCTGGGCCACTCCAAAGCGATGCTGTTCATCCACCACAGCTAAACCTAGTTCTTTAAATTGCACTTTATCTTCGATAAGTGCATGAGTGCCGACAAGAATATGCAACTCCCCGGATTTGAGATAATCATGAATTATTCTACGTTCAGCAGTCTTCGTTGACCCGGTAAGAAGCGCTATTCTTAACCCCATTTTATTTGCGTAGTCTTTTAATCCCTGATAGTGCTGAATGGCTAATATTTCTGTTGGGGCCATCATAGCGGTCTGTTTGCCGGCGCCAACAGCTATAAGCATGCATATGAAGGCTACAATGGTTTTTCCGCTGCCTACATCCCCCTGTATGAGGCGGTTCATTTGACTCGACGAACGCAGGTCTCTGTAAACCTCCTTGATTACCCGCTTTTGGGCATTGGTTAGATCGAACGGCAGGTGATTCTTATAGAAATCATTTAACAGGTCAGCATTATCAAAAACAAAGCCTTTGAACTTATCAAGACGAGTTATTTTTAGCTTTAACAGCCTAAGCTGAATATAAAAAAGCTCTTCAAACTTTAGCCTGAATTGCGCCGTTTGAAGAGCTTCAAGCTGAACAGGGAAATGGATTTGCTTAACCGCTTCTTGCTTGGGGATAAGTTTGAATTCTTCTAAAAGGTTTTGAGGCAGCGTTTCCCGGATTCTGCTAATGGCCGTTTCCAAGAGTGATTTTTGGAGCTTGGCAATTCCCTTGCTGTCCAGGTATTTTTTTTTGAGCACCTCTGTTGTGGAGTAGACAGGTTGAAGGTGGCCTTTATCCTTATTGAAAGTGGCGAGTACTTCTATTTCAGGGTGGGCCAGATTTATTTTACGTCCGAAGGCGTTCGGCTTTCCAAACACGACATATTCTACGCCGGGAAGGATTTTCTTTTTTATCCAATCAATTCCTTTGAACCATACCAATTCTATTTCTCCGGTATCATCTTTTAGATAGACGACAAGTCGTCTTTTGCGAGGTGAACCTACTACTTCCAGGTGCCTCACTTTTCCGGTTATCTGGACGTTGGGCATCGAAGCATTCAGCTGGCTTATTGAGTAAAATGTGGTCCTGTCTTCGTACCTGAACGGGTAGTGCTGAATCAGATCACCATACGTAAAGATCTTTAACTCTTTACCAAGCAGCACAGCTTTTTGGGGGCCTACGCCTTTTAAAAATTCAATTGGAGTTTCAAAAAAACCCGTCATTGATGCAAACTAGCCACCGAGTAGAATAAATGCTAAATCAGAGAGAATTTTTTGATGTCCACCGCAGGGTATTCATCATATGTACGATATCCACCTTTACAAATTCAATGGCCGGACGTAGGGAATCATTTTGCACAGTAGTATTGAAATAAAGGGCACCACGTAAGAAATTACCAGTAGAGTCTGTCGTAAAAAACTGAAACTGACTGGGTACTTCCCCGGAAAGTTCTGCATAAACCACGGTTTTACCTTTTGGTGTTTTACTTATGCTTTCATCAATAGCATAGGCCTTTATCTGGTGCTTAGCGGTAAGAAAATAGGCATCATTAAGATACTCCTTGAGTGAGTCCTGATTTTCAATCACTTTATACGTGAGGTGTACATCTGCCTTAAATTCAGGATAATATATTTCAATCCAATATCTATCCGATATCCACGATGTATCCGGTAGAATTTTAGCATGCCTGGAATATTCGAAATGGTAGGGCAGGGTATCGGCTAAAGCTACATATTCATGCTTAGGAAGATCGAAACGGTTAAATCCTTTAGGTTTAGGAACATACTCCGACTCACAGGATAGTAAGGCCATAGCCGCAAAAGCTAAGAACACCCTATTACGCATTTTGTAAATTGATTTGCACTTTCACACGCTTAATCCGCTTATTATCAACGGCTATTACCGTAAAAGTATATTTATCATACTCTATTTTCTCTCCTGCTGACGGTAGACGCCCGTTGATTTCCAGAAGTAATCCGCCCAATGATTCGCTTTCTCCTTTGATGGGCTCAAAGGTTGCAGGGCTCTCGTTTATCCACTTGCAAAAGTCGTTGAGAGTAGTTTTACTTTCAAAGACATAGGTTCTATCGTCTATTTTATTGAAACCTAAAGATTCATTATCAAATTCATCGTTAATTTCACCAACAATCTCTTCGATAATATCTTCAAGCGTTATTAATCCGCTTGTGCCTCCATATTCATCCACTACAATGGCCATGTGCACTCTTTTCTCTTGAAAATCCCGTAGCAGTGAATCGATCTTTTTTGTTTCCGGCACAAAAAAGCCCGGTCGCAATAACTCTATCCATTTAAAATCATCCTCCTGCTCTGTGTAGGGCAGAAGGTCCTTGATGTAAAGAATACCTTTAATGTTATCTATGGTATCCGAATAAACCGGTACTCGAGAGAAACCTGATTTATTTATCTTGTCCATCAGGTCGTGAAAGTCCATCTCTGTATCAAAAGCCGTTATATCCATTCTTGATTTCATCACTTGCTTTACAGTAAGTGTTCCAAAATTGACAATGCCTTTAAGAATGTCTTTTTCTTCCTCCGTAGTATCTTCATTTTTGGTGGTTAGTTCCAGTGCATGATGGAGCTCTTCTACGGATATATCATAACCTTTAGTTTTAAACCGTTTCTCTATGATACTGCTCAATGACATGAGCATCCAGGAAAGCGGCCTGAATATGGACGCCAAAAACCGAATCAGCCCCGATGTTATCCGCGCAAAGCGCAAATTATTGGGCCCGGCATACACTTTGGGTAAAATTTCTCCGAAAAGGACCAACAGGATTAAGTTAATACTGGTATTAATGATAAATTCTACCTCTACTGACCATAAGCCACTCAGTGTTCTACTAAAAGCATAGGTAAACAAAATAACAAAAGCCACATTTACGAAGTTATTGCCAATCAAGATAGTGGCTAGCAATAGCTTTGGGCGTTTTATTAACCTAACTATTTTTCGATCATAACCATGTTCAGACTCATTGCAATTAGCAATGTCTTTTGGAGTAAGTGAAAAGAATGCCACCTCAGAACCGCTTATGAGCGCTGAAAGGCACAATAAAAGTAAAAGCGAGAAGCAGCTAATTAGCAAGAAAAGCCAGTCTCCGTTAATGAATATTTCTGCTAAGAGTCGACTAGGAGGTTCGTCTAAGGATGATTCCAATAGCTTTTGATTAATGAAACAAATTAGAATGGTAAGTCGTCAGACTCATCATCCATGGCAATATCGGCAGTTGGCGTCTGCACCGTGTTAGTTACCGGCGCTGATGTGCTTTGATTCTGATAATCCATTCCACCTTCATTAGAGCCTTTTGGTGAAAGCATATTCATATTATCGCCAACAATCTCTGTCGTATATCTTGTGACACCATCTTTTTCCCAGGATCTTGTTCTCAGCTTGCCCTCGATATAAACCATATCCCCCTTATGCAAGTACTTTTCAGCTATATCCGCCAATCCTCTCCACAGAACGACATTATGCCATTCTGTTTGCTCACGTTTTTCACCCGTGTTACGGTCTTTATAGGTTTCAGAAGTAGCTACTGAAAAATTGGCTACTGAGGCGCCGCTTTCAAGGTGCCTAACTTCCGGGTCTCTTCCCAGTCTT
>JBCDHA010000085.1:0-9780 GCA_038750705.1 Bacteroidota bacterium | reverse complement strand
CGAAAGCAGCCTGTCAGAAACCGAATCTTCAGACCCGTTTGCGCCGCCGGATCGCCAGCTGGAAAGCTCGTTGGATCCTGATTTCCATTACTCGGATATGAACCTGAAATTCTCCACCCCGATCGGCCTTAAAAACCGGTTATCATTCAGTTTTTATAACAGTGATGATGTCCTGAATTATACCCAGAATAGTAATGTCGACTTCAGAGACACGCTGTCAATTAATACAGACAATGTTGGCTTCATTGACTGGGGCAACGTGGGGTCTTCACTGAAGTTCTCAAGGCAATGGAGTGGCAATCATTTTTCCAATATGTTGCTATCGTATTCATTTTATGAAAGCAATTTTAATCAGCAGTCTACCAGTACCACTATCTCTGCTGCTGAAGGAGAGTTCGTTTCTGCGTTCAATCAGGAGCAGCGTAACAACATTCGGGATTTCTCATTTCGGCTTGATCACGAATGGAATTTTGGAAGATCGAATACCCTGTTGAGCGGAATTGAAGTATCTTTTTATGATACGGAATTGAAGTATGAGGCTTTAGATTCTGTTGTAGTAGATGACGCTAAGGAGAATGAACTGCTGCTCGCACACTATATTCAGGGCACGTTTTCACCCGTATCCATGCTGTTTATTACACCAGGCCTGCGAAGCTCCTATTTATCTACCAGTGGTAAGATGTATTTTGATCCGCGGCTTTCGTTTTCTTATACTGTCGATAAAAACTGGTCTATAAATGGGGCTACAGGTATCTATCATCAATTTGTAAATCAGTCCAACACAGACAATTTCCTTGACAGTAGCCGGGATTTCTGGATTTTGGCCGATGACGAAGAAGTGCCTGTGCAGCAGGCCAGGCACGCACTACTAGGTATAGAATATAGTGACCTACACACTACAATATCCGCCAATTTCTTTCAAAAGAATTTTGATGGCCTTATGGAGTATGCTTTTCGCAACGGCAACCTGACCACTGAATTTGATAACCTGGACCGGGTATTTGCTGTAGGCGAGGGAACCGCCTATGGTATGGATGTGCTACTTAAGCATAACACGGGACGATTTAACAGCTGGCTCACCTATAACCTGCAGTGGGTAGAACAGACGTTTCCTGAAATCAACGGCGGTAATACGTTCTATGCCGATTACGACCAGCGCCATGAGTTGAACTGGCTGGGAAGCTACTCCATCGGACCTTTTGATCTGTCCGCTACCTGGGTCTACGGCTCCGGAAAACCTTACAGCATTGCGATTAATGATGATCTGGTGGGTAACAGCCAAAATAATGATGGCATTCAACCTAATTTTATTCTGTTTGAGCAGCGGAACGTTGAGAGGCTACCTCCGTATCACCGGTTAGACCTAAGTTTCGATTATAATTTTAAATGGGGCGCGACGGACTCGAAAGTCTCGCTTAGTATTTTTAACATTTATGATAGGGAAAACATTCTGGACAAACAATTAACGCTGATTGCTCCACAGGATCGCCGCGGTAGGGGGCCTATCCTGTCATCGCAAGACATTTCACTGATGGGAATTACCCCGAATGTTTCGTTTCTGCTTAAATTTTAAATTAACAGCATGAACTTCCTGTCCATCTCCTGTTTCTCTTAGATAAATAACGATCCATTGAATTCATTAGATTGGTAATGTTTAGGCTCTGAACCAATTTAGAAACTACTTGAACCGACTTGAACAAGGTTGAACAGGGATGACTAACTTTTAAAATCTCAAGGCTTCTAACTTGTTGAGGAACTCAAAATACAGTGACATGAAAAATTACTTAAAGCTCCTTACCCTAACTGTTCTGCTACCTATTTCAACAATGCTACATGCCCAGGATGTTGGCGGAAAGACCCGTGTAAGCCAGTCCCGTACTACCATGGCCAACATTGGGCAATGCGACATTGGCATCAAGTACCACAGCCCTTCTGTCAAAGGACGCAAGATCTTTGGCGGAATCATTCCATTTAACTTTGTGGTGGATGGTGTCGAGTATCCCTGGCGTGCCGGTTCGAATGAGCGCACTACAATCAGCTTTAGTCATGATGTAGAGGTTGAAGGCAAGCGGCTCAAAGCAGGTACGTATGGGTTTCTTGTGCTGGTGAACCGAGATGAATGGACTTTGATCTTTTCCTCCGGTAAAAGTTGGGGTGCCTTCAATTATGACAAAGCCAATGATGTGCTTAGAGTACCTGTTAAAACGAAGAACGTACCCTTTCAAGAGTGGTTAAGCTACGAATTCAATAATCCCGAAACAGAATCGGTAGATGTACAATTGCGTTGGGAAAGTACCGCAGTTTCTTTTAATGTGACCACCAATGCCTTAGACAACAAGTTATCGGATTTAAAAAAGGTGGAGGATAAAACCGCTGCCCAATATCAGGAGTTAGCCATTCGCACGCTGGAGAAAAATAAAGATTCCAAAGAAGTAACGCTTGAGTACCTGGAGATGTCTTTACCTAAAGTTGAGGACTACGAAAGTGAGTATCAAAAAAAACGTACGCCTTCAACTATAAAATATTAAAAGGTGAGTTACTCCAGGATATGGGCAAAATTAAGGAAGGGAAACGCCTTATAGATGAAGCGCTGGGTGAAGCCAGCGGGTTCAATGTATACTATTACGTGCTAAATAAACTACTGGTTAAGGGCAAAAAGGAAGAAGCGCTGGAGGTACTCACCCGGCAGATAGAAAATGACCCGGAAAACCGAGCCAATCATTTGGCGTTGGGCGAGTACTACCTCAAGACAGGAGATCAAAAAAAGGCAACTGAGAGCTTCAAGAAGGCCTATGAGTATTCCAGGGGAACCCAGGGCGAGAACTACACGCGTTATGTCTATTTACAGAATAAACTGATTTTGGAAAGAAGAGTCCACTGATCGCTCATTTGTCCTTTCTCGAAGTCATAATCATCAATTTCATTAAGTTCAATCTCCAACTAAGGGCACTTTTTGAATCCCTGATGCCTACTGCTTTAAATGGGTTGTGGCGCTTCTAACGAGTGATGAATGTACTTGATAACATGTGGTAAATACGAGTTGTGCATTGAATATTGAACTACTTCAAAATGATATGATCCTGGATTTAGTTAGATTAGGTATTTGAATCTCATACCTATCTTATGTCCTACTTACCTATAGAAGACTACGGAATTATTGGAAATATGCGGTCTGCTGCACTCATTGGCACCAATGCATCCATTGACTGGTTTTGTTTTCCGCATTTTGATAGCCCGAGCGTGTTTGCCAGGCTCTTGGATTCGGAAAAAGGAGGTTACTTCAGGATTCAGGCCAAGGGAAAGAACAGTCATACCAAGCAGTTCTACTGGCCGGATACCAACGTGCTAATAACCCGGTTAATGACCGATGAAGGGATTGTTGAAATTATGGACTACATGCCTGTGGGGAGTGAGGTTAAGAATAAACAGGACTATAAAATTGTAAGAAAGCTCAAAAGCGTGCACGGAGATATGTTATTAAACGTGCAGTGCCATCCCGCTTTTAATTATGCTCGAGATGATCATGAGACGGTTATATGTGATAAAGGAGCTTCATTTTATTCGCCTACGCTCAGTATGGCATTATCCACGGCTGTGCCGCTAACGGCTACGAACAATGGAGTGGACACGGATTTTATCCTTAAAGATGGAGATTCTGTTGTCTTTATTTTTCATGAACTTGACGGTCCCGATGCTTCGCCATGCAACTTACCGGAAGACAATGCTGAACAACAATTTAAAAATACGATTGATTACTGGCGCAAATGGTTGTCTAAATCAACCTATAAAGGACGATGGCGAGAAATGGTCAATCGCTCCGTTCTCACGCTGAAACTGTTGACATTTGAACCTACAGGAGCCATTGTAGCTGCGCCAACCTGCAGTTTGCCCGAGGGTATAGGCGGTGAACGTAACTGGGATTACCGCTACACCTGGATTCGCGATGCAGCGTTTACCGTATATGCCTTTCTGCGAGTCGGCTTTACTGAGGAAGCTGATCGATTTATGGATTGGGTAATTCAACGCAGCGATGAGTGCCGCAATTCCGATACGTTGCAGATCATGTACGGCGTAGATGGCCGGCATACATTGACGGAGGAAACGCTGGATCACTTATCGGGTTACAAAAACTCTAAACCGGTGCGGATTGGTAATGGCGCTTATGATCAGCTGCAGTTAGATATTTACGGAGAGCTCATGGATTCCGTTTATCTGTATAATAAATACGGTTCACCTATATCTCACCAGGCATGGAAAAGCTTGTCCAAACATTTGGAATGGGTATGTGAGCATTGGGATGGGGTAGATGAAGGCATTTGGGAGGTCAGGAGCGGTAGACAACGATTTGTATATTCAAAAGTGATGTGCTGGGTAGCGTTAGATAGGGGCATTCGGCTGGCACAGAAGCGATCATTTCCGGCAGATATCCCCAAATGGGCCAGAACACGTGATAAGATCTATAACGAGGTTATGGAGAAAGGGTGGAACAAGGAAAGGAAGTCTTTTATTCAGTACTATGGAAGTGACACACTGGACGCCTCTAATTTAATGATGCCGCTGGTATTCTTCATCGCCCCAAATGACCCAATGATGATCAGTACATTGAAAGAAACATTAAAATCTCCGGACGAAGGGGGGCTGGTCATGAACAGTCTGGTGTACCGGTATAACGTTCATGAAACAGAAGACGGGCTATCCGGCCATGAAGGCACCTTTAATATTTGCACCTTTTGGCTGGTGGAGGCTTTGACCCGGTCTGGTAAAACTAAACCCGAGTTTTTAGAACACGCCAGGTTAGTGTTTGAGCAAATGCTTGGTTACGCCAACCACCTTGGTATTTATTCCGAAGAGATCAGTGATAGAGGAGAAGCGCTGGGCAATACCCCTCAGGCTTTTACGCACCTGGCCCTCATCAGCGCGGCGTATAATTTGGATAAGGCCCTTGGATAGTCGAAAAAGGTGTTGAAATTCGAAAACAAAGGTTTAGATATTATGGGTAAGGTTGGAACTTAAATTCTAATTTAATTGCTGAACTTTAACGCTATAATGTTAAAGTACGGTTTATATATCGTCTTTTTGTTCTCTGGTTTTGTTTCTTTCGGGCAAGTTTGTGATGGCAATTTTGGCGCTAACATTTTCGCATCCGGGGATTTTGGATCGGGCTCGGCTCAGATTTTACCCAATGACCCTCAAATAGCTCCCGGTTATCGCTACACGACTACTTTACCCCCTGAAGATGGTTATTACCTGTTAGTGAACCAAATGAACGCCAGTGAAATTTTTCCTGATTGGTTGGCCATCGGAGACAACAGTTCGGATCCTAATGGCTATATGATGGTGGTCAATGCTGACTTTGCACCGGGGCTGTTCTACGAGCAAACGATTACCGGGTTATGCGAAAACGTATTGTACGAGTTTTCAGCAAATGTTATCAATTTGATTCAATCCTGGTCTACGGACAGGATCGACCCAAATGTCTCCTTTCTATTAGACGATAGAGTAGTGTACACTACCGGCAATATTCCTAAAAATGAACAATGGAATACATATGGATTTACTTTTACCACCGGTCCCGATCAGACCGAACTGAAGCTTTCGCTCAGAAATAACGCTCCGGGAGGTATTGGAAACGACTTAGCGCTCGATAATATTACTTTTCGACCGTGCGGATCGGAGGCGCTTATTTTACCGGCTACGGTGGCTAATATTTGCGAAGACGGGGAACCTATAAATATTACGGCCACCATCATCGGATCTGCCTTTGAAAATAAATTTATACAATGGCAGCAGAGCTTTGATGAAGGTAGGACATGGATCGATTTAGCCGGAGAAACGGACCAGGACTTCACATTTGATAACCTGAACAGTGGCTTCTATTATTACCGGTATCTCCTGGCCGACAGTCAGGAAAAATTGAGTAATGAAAAGTGCAGAACCTTTTCCAATACCAAGGTGATACGGGTTATTCCCAAGTTTGTGAATGTAACTGATTCCATATGTCAGGGTTTGTCTGTTTCTGTGGGGAACAACACCTATTCCACATCAGGTATCTACGTGAACTCACTTAAAAATATCATTGGGTGCGACAGTATCGTGACCATGGATTTAACGATAGTGGAAGATGACCTTAAGGTTTTTTTTAGAGTCATTGATCCTTCATGTGATGATTTGTCCAACGGGAGTATCCAGGTCGAGAAATTGACAAGTAAGGGGCCGTATTCAGTTGAGATTGAGGGTGAACCAAAAGAAGCGCCCTGGCGTATCTCCCAACTTGGTGAAGGCTTATATAACTACTCCATTACCGACCGATACGGCTGTGTGTTTGACACGCTGATCCAGGTAACAGATCCACCTCCCTTTGAAGTTAACCTGGGTCCGGACCAAACATTGATCTTGGGTGAAAGATTTGAGGTAAGTAATATTGTCTCGGAAACGGCTTCTGATTATGAATGGAACCCTGACTCGATCAATTGTGAACCCCCATGTACGTCTATAGATGAACTTTTCACAGAGGATATAACTATTTCATTAACAGCTACTTCCAGAAATGGATGTGAAGCTAGCGATGAAGTTCAAATCTTCATTGAACAGGTCACTGAGGTTTTTATTCCCAATATCATGACACCTAATGAAGACGGTAAAAATGATTTTTTTACCATTTACCCCGAAGAAATTAATACCATTGAAATGGTGAACGAATTAAGCATTTACAATCGCCATGGAAAGATAGTTTTTGAAAACTATTCATTTCAAGCGGGTATTCCTGAATTAGGTTGGGATGGTTCGCGAGACGGCCGCAAAGTAGCTTCAGGTGTTTATTACTACGCTGTGAATGTGAAATTCATCAATGGTAAATCAGCGCAATATGTTGGCTATGTGAGCTTGCTGAGGTGATATCCGCTTTAATGTCTAACCTGAAGGCAATTTTAGTTCTTGAAAATAAAATCATGTCGCATACGTCTTTCACCAAGTTGTTAGCTATCCAGACTGAGTATAATCTTAGTTATGTCATTAAAGAAAGGCCGGTTGATTGGCTGTGCTGGGTAGAGGTTCATTCAGCCGCCAAAAGTTGGGAATTATTAGTTTATGATGAGTGCCATGATCTGAGCGCTCAAAAGCCACTCATATGCCTGTACCTGATGCTATTTACGCTCGAAGATTACGCCGATACCTCGGATTACCTGGAATGGTCTAAGGAGAACTTGATCGAACCACCGGCATTTATAGATTACTACAAATCATTGGAAACCAGTTATCGGGAAATAAAAAAGCTGCTAGGAAATATAGAAAGCTACATTTCATCTATGGACTATGAGCTTAGATCCGGAGCATTTGATGAACTGCTTCGATGGAGTAATCCCTAGAGGTTGTCTATTTAGCAAAGTGCGAAGTACTATTTGGAGCTTTCAGAAACATTTCATCCCGCATTTGTTGAGCATAAAATAGTATTGAATCGTTCCGGTCTAATGCTGCCAATTTTTGCGAAGCTTCACGTACCAATGCATCATCAAACTGATTATAATCGATCTCACCTGCGAATGCCTCCGAATACATGACTTGATCAAAATTTTTAAGCTTTAGACGCATTTTAGTCTGGTAACTACCATTAAGCTTAAGTACTTTGCCCACCAGGTAATATCCGGGTTTAAATATCCTCTGGTAGTGGGAATTCCCACAAAACACATAATCCGGCCAAAATTCAATTGGTTGCCATTGGCCAAGCGAGTCCTGAGCTTCATAGATCATATGCACAGCGTTATCATGAAACTCTAACGCATGATCCATAGTGTCTCGGTTAATTATATACACCGGAACAGCCTCGAATGAAGCGAATAGGGATCCACTGGTCTCATAAGTGGAATCCAGTGTATAATGGATAGGATGGTCAGAATCCATATAATCATCTAATCGTAATGACATCGGCAAAATGTTCATCGTATCTACGATAAGTTCAAAAGTGCTACGTTGTGACGTTATAGTAAACTTATCTCTGTACCAGTAGGGAATGGAGTCGGCTTTATGCTTATGTAACAAACCACTACCCAGTCGTCCGAATCCTTCTACCTGATTCACTGCTTCCAACATTTCCTTTGGATGAGCCTTATTTTGGGTTTTAAAATCTGAGAGAATAAACTCGAGCTTGCTTTGTTTAACTTGGAGGTCGCTTTTATGATGTTGACATGCACCTACCAATACTGCTATGAGGAGTGTAGAAATACGAATAACTATCCGCGCTACCTTATTCATACAAATCAACATCTTGTACCCATCCTACAAATTGACGCTGACTCCCGGCAGACCATTCGTATAAGGACTCAGGCACATCATTCATAGCATCTGTAAGAACTAAAAACCACCGCTCATTATTATGCATCTTTTCAGCTATTATGCGCACATCAACTTGCGCTTCCAAGGTAAGCAGATGAATAGGTTGTCGGTTGCGCAGGAGTGTTCTTATTTCTTGATTTCTCTCTCTAAAATAGGGGGAAGTGCCCCTAAAATCAGACCAAAAAGCTACAAGATCCACTGAACCTAGTTTACCCTTTCTTAACTTACTGAAGTCTTTCATGGCACGAATGGGAATAGGGTAGAGCTCTGCTACGTCATTGTCTTGCTCTGCTACCTTTATTTGCACATGTTCTGTTAAGCGTCCAATAACAGAGATGGAAGACCCATACTCTCCTTTTTTGCCGGGTGAAAAAAGATATTTTTCAATTCTTGAAGTGTATGAATCACAGCAGGGTTTCCAATGGGTATATACCACAAGGTTATCTTCTTTGTCTTTATTCATATGAATGACTGTTCCGGGAAGCTCTCTGTGATATTCATATCTTCCATTTTCCAGGTAATAGACCTTGGTATCCCGCTTACCCATTGCACCTGAGCTACCTGAGTACAGCAGGTCCAGTTTTCCATCTCCATTTAGGTCTGTGAATCGTAAACCGGCGGTGTCCAAAGGTAAATACCTGGCATCTTCGTGATAATCGGAGCTGTACCAAGGGCTTTCATATTGAACTGAATCGCCCGCAGGGAGCATCTTTAATCTATCTACCTTTTCCTCAACACTTAATTTTGCCACCCACTGATGTTCATGCCAAGGTAAATCCGGTAGTTCGGCCACTTCCCTCGCCATTTGACCTTCTGCAGACCAACTGATAAAAGAGAAAAGCAGTGTATAATATAATCTGGTATTCATAAAACGTTTTAGTAATTCAGCAGTTCATTCGTTTCGACCTGTTTTTTACCAAACCACGTACTATGGACTCAAGTTAATCAAAAGTTGACAACTGATAGTGCTCACTTACGATTCATCATTTCCTAAAACAAGAGATGCGCTCATCAGTACAATATCATAATTCAATGAATTTATCTTTAGTACCGTCAAATCTACGGCTCGCTGTTAATGAACTTTTCCGAAGTTCTTTAATACATAATCATACTGATTTAACTTATTTACTTGTGTTAACCTGTCCCCTAATCGTTTCTTAAAGTTGAAAAAGTCAATAGTATAGGTCGGCTTCAACGCTTCCGCCGTGTACCATAGTTTGTTCCGGCATCTCATCTTTTTCCGGATTTAGTGCTCCAGAGCAGTCCAATCCCACTGCTTTCATGGCGCGTTAAGGGCGCCGAATGGCTTGGTTACTGGATCAACTTCATAGTCATAGAACCACGTACCGCTGTATTTCGTAGATTACCTTAACTGATAAACTTTAAATGTCTTCGTTGAGCCGCTCCACCTTGAAATTTATAGTATGTCGAAGAGCCTGATAATTTTTGTCT
>JBCDHA010000084.1:0-9875 GCA_038750705.1 Bacteroidota bacterium | reverse complement strand
TATAAAAATATACAGATGATAAAAGTACAAGTAAGGATATAAATTGCGAATGGCTTAAGTAGCCTTCAATTACATACCCACGACTCATATCACCTCTGAAAATTTCTATGACTGAACGGCCAATGGCATAGAGGATCAGGTATGATAAGAATAGCTGACCATGGAACTGCTTTCTTTTTTTTATAAACAATAAGGCGATCATTATGCTAAAGATAAGCGCGGCGCTATACAGTTGGGTGGGGTGTAGCGGTGTGTTTAAGGGTTTTGCAAGACATACAGGGTCAGTAAAGGTAACTGCCAAAGGCCCGTGCCATTCAATTCCATGACAACAGCCGGCCATGAAACATCCCATGCGTCCGAACATATGCACCAAGCATGTAGTAACAGCCATTATATCCAGCATTTGAAGTACTGGCAGCTTGTTCTTTTTAAAGAACCAGAGCATTGTAGGGATGCAAAAAAGGAGTGACCCGTAAAAGACAAAGCCTTTACCGGAAAAAAGGCCTTTAAGGTTGCCGGCATATCTCTCCGGATCTTCAAAGTACAAGAATACCTTTCCACCCACTACAGCCGCGAATAGTAACAGTAGAAAAAGTGTATTTACTTTATCAAAAGGGAGCTTGAAATCCTTTTTGCTTTCACTGGCCACATAGGTGAGCCCAACTACTGCACCTAATACTATGAAAAAACCATATGCGTGTACAGTGAAGAATTCTCCGAAGATACCTTCCAAAAAATCAGGTACAGGAATTTTAAACAGAACAGGGTGCATATTGGCCTTTAGTATTGCTAATATCAGTGATTTTAAGTTACTAAAGGCATAAAAACAGGTACATATTCTATGCGGATATGTGCTGTGACATCTTATTACAAATCCATGACTTCCTATTAAGAACGATTTTCGTTATTTGAATTACAACAACTCAACCAGCCATGCTTAGAAACTACTTCATCATCACATTAAGAGCATTCCAAAAGCAAAAGTCTTACGCCATAATCAATATCTTAGGTCTATCTGTGGGCATCGCCTGTGCGATTTTCATATTTCTGTATATCCATGGTGAATTAACGTATGATAAGAATTTTCCCAAGTCGGAGGATACACATATTCTGGGGTTCAATTTCATAGACAATGAAGGTAATATTTCTCCTAATACCTACGTGCCCGGAGGATGGAGTACCGCGCTTCAAGAGAGATTAAATGAAGTAATTGGAGGAGTAAGAATGTGGTGGATGGGAATGCCTGCCAGCTTTGAGTACAGGGCAGACGAAAGAATAGTTATGTCAGAGGATGTATTCTGGGTACAGAATACATTTCACGAGTTTATGGATTTTCCCGTGGTTACAGGCAACAAGGAAAAGGCGCTTGAGTACCCGAATAATCTGGCTTTGAGTGAATCTGCGGCGTATGAGCTTTTTGGCGACACTGATCCAATAGGAAAGGAGGTAGCGCTAACACATACCTTCGCTACCGGCAACGAACCTTTGGATCTTACAGTTACCGCTGTTTACAGCGATTACCCTGATAATACACATCTTAAACCTAAGTATATCATAAACTACTATGCTCTTAAACCTTTTCAACAATTCGGGCCGGATATGACTTTTGAGCAGAATGAGGAGCACATGTTTCAGGGAGGTTTTCAGACATATATTTTAACCCAACCAAACACGGAGTCAGCGCTGGTTGAAGCTGAAATGTCTACCATTGTAGATGAAATACTAAAAGAAAATCCAAGTTTGGCCGAGCAAATTCCCGGAAGGCTGGAGCCAGTTGTACGAAACGTGGAGGACATCCATTTTGATAATGACTTTCCATGGGTGACTGAAGGCAGCGGTAACATTACATACATCTACACCTTTAGCTCAATCGCTGTCTTAATCATACTCATTGCCAGTATTAATTATACAAACCTTGCCACGGCCCGATCAGCAAAGCGATCGAAGGAGGTAGGACTTAGGAAGTCCCTGGGGAGTGAACGGCTTCAGTTAATATACCAGTTTATGATGGAATCATTTGTAATGGTTCTTTTTGCGTTTATAATCGGTCTGGTTTTAGTACTTGTGTTCCTGCCACAATTTAACAGCCTTGCAGGTACGGCCATAAGATATTCTTCGCTTTTAAGCGGATCTCTGCTTTTTGGTATTGTAGGGTTATTTTTGTTGGTGGGTTTTATGTCAGGTACATACCCGGCATTTTTTCTGTCAAAATTTAACACAATAGATACACTTAAAGGAAAATTCAAATTTTCTAAGGGCTCAAACGTTATTCGAAGGTTACTTGTAGGTTTCCAGTTTTCAATTGCCATCATACTTCTTATTTCCACGGTAGTAGCTGTTAAGCAAATGGATATGATGCAAAGCAGTAAATTAAATCAGGCAGGCGACCAGATCCTATCAATACGTCATGGCGGAACCGCCGATTATAATAAATATGCCGCCTTCAAAAACCTTTTACAGCAAGATCCGGATCTTCAAAATGTAACTTTTGGAAATCATTTACCCAGATTGGATTTCTTCGGCCCGCTAGATACGCCATATCGCTTTCCGGAGGTAAACGATGAAGAATATCAGTGGAATACTTTTAACGTTGATTTTGATTTTATCAATACTTATGGCCTTGAGGTGGTGGCGGGTCGACAGTTTGAATCCGGTAATATAAGCGACTCACTAATGATCATACTGAATGAGACCGCCTGCGAGGCTCTTGGTAAAAGCCCCCGGGAAATTATTGGTACTGCTATGTCATACCCACAGGTAAACGGTTACTTTAATTACAATTATGACAGTTTACAAACAGGACAGGTCATAGGTGTAGTGAAAGACTTTCCCTATCAATCTGCTTACCAGGCCATTGAGCCTTTGGTTATTTGCCCAAGGCCCCACTTTGTAGATAGAATAGTATACATTAAACTCCCTCAGGGTAAGTTCCAGGAAAAGATTGCCAAAATTGAGGATGTATGGGAACAGGTCTATCCTGGTATTGGACTGGATTATTGGTTCGTAAATGATGAATTCGAACGTATGTATACATTAGAAAAAAGGGTGGCATCACTGTCTACGAATTTTGCAGGGCTGGCCATCTTCATTACTTGTGTTGGGTTATTCGGGCTGGCCTCTTTTGTTGCAGAGCAAAAAACTAAAGAGATAGGCATAAGAAAGGCACTTGGAGCCAGAAACAGTCAAATTCTACTGCTGCTACTACAGTTATTCTTAAAAGTATTACTTTTTTCAAGTGTAATAGCCGTGCCATCGGCTTATTTCCTTTCTGATTGGTGGCTTCAGAATTTTGTTTATCAAACTCCATTGAGTTGGTTCTTATTTGTAGGAAGTGTTGTATCAATTGTACTTTTAACACTTTTGACTGTAAGCTTTGAAAGCCTAAAAGCCTCAATGTCAAATCCTGTTAAATCCTTGCGGTATGAATAGGATTTATTATATTTATGAATTATTCGAACACAAACTTTATTTTATATTTCCTCTTTTAGTCTTATTATTATTTTAAAATACATATCCATTAAATAATTATTAAGAATAATATTCTGCATTGCTTCAGTTTGGCCAAAGTAGCTTCTAACTGTTGAAGCGTTCACTTAAAGGTTTCATAATTCTGTACTTATAAAATGTTTTTCTTATTGTAGAAACATACACCACACTTATTGGCCCACTATTGACAATCTGATTTAACCCACTACCTTCGCGGCTGATTTCAACGAAAATCAGAAACAGAAATGAGAAAGTTAAGTTTAGTAGCATTGCTTTTAACAGTTTTAAGCTCTGCTTTTGCAAGTGAGAAAGGTGACATCACGGTAATAAGTGATTCTAGTGCTGTATTTAGAGTATATTATTCTAAACCTAATGTAAGTAAGGTCAAAGTATCTATTTACAATGAGAGTGGGCAGAGAGTTTTTGGTGAAACAATTCGTAGTAAGGAAGGTTTTGTTAGACCTTACAACATGAAAGAACTTCCTGCCGGTGTATATACCTTTGAAATCGAAGATGAAAACGAAACTAAAAGATTTGAGTATACTTACGCAGATAAGTCTTTTAGAAAGGCCGGTTCCTCTTTAATTGTTAGCGTGAAAAAGTTAGATGCAGATAAATTTTTACTTGCTCTTGGTAACGCTAAAAATGAGGAAGTTAAAATCGAGATACTTAATGACAAAAATGAAGTATTGTATTCAGCCGAAGAATTAGTAGAAAACCAATTTGCACAACTTTATAACTTAAAGTCTATAAACAGTAATAAACTTACGTTTAAGATCTTTAACAAGACGGGAGAAGTAGAAGAATTTATTTTTTAAACTAAGCTAATTAGCAGCTAAAGGCCACCTGGTGACGGGTGGCCTTTTTTTATACATAAAGCTTTCCATGCGCCAGAAGCTTTTGCTCCCCCTGTAATGTGACCCTATTGTTGTTAAGCTGGCAAATGAACTTACCACCCCTTTCGCTCATCTGCAGTCCGGTCATTTTGGTTTTGTTCAATATTTTAGCCCAGTACGGAGTTAGAATGGCATGCGATGACCCGGTTGCAGGGTCTTCTAATTGTTGTATATGAGGTACTAGCGTTCTACTCACAAAATCAGTTTCACTGCCAGGAGCGGTTATTACAAAACCAAAATCAGAGCACATTTTTAATGTTTGAAAATTGGGCGACATGTTTTTGACACTGTCTTCATTTTCTAAGATTACTAAATTTTTATTATCGGTTTTATAGTGAGCTTTTATCTCCATCCCAAGTCCATCCTTCAACGCTTTTTCAGGCTCACTGCAATTTTGAGTAGAGATGGCATCCATTGAAATAGAACAGAAATCAGGATTGATAGATTTACCTTGGATCTGTCCGCCTGCATAATGCAGGACTACCTCACCTAAATTCGGTTTACCGGTGAGGTGAGCTACTGCTGCCAATGACCCATGGCCGCAAAGGCCAATTTCCCCGTCAGGCGCATACCAGCAAATACTCCATTTTTCTTTTTTTTTCCATATAAATGAAGTTGCAGGTTGATTAAAGTCACGGGCAATGTTCTGCATTAGATCAGTATTAATTGGCAGGTTGAGCTCTACAACAGCCGCAGTATTGCCTTTAAGTTTAGCTTTACTATCTCCGAAGACTTGGTAGATACTGAAGTGGTAGTCGGTCATTAGTATTTATATATTCATTCTGTCTTAGTTATACCAAATGGATCTAAGTCTAAACTAATATAAAGCTTTTAACAGGCATGGGGTGCAAAAGGATACTATGGCCAAAGCTGACAGCAACCGTATATAAATATGGCAGATCATATGTGCCATATTTAACCTTACTTTCACCTGTAACAATACATGCTTTAACGATACTTTTTTCTTGTTCAAAAAGTTAAGTCGGAGGCCAGTATATGTTTTTATTCATCGGATGGTTCGATGCTGGTTTTTGTCGTCTATGGAGTTCAGCTGTAAGGCACTTTAGTTGGTGAACGGTCTATACAGCGGCCAAGCCATCATTTTTGATTTTTTTTAGTAAAATCAAGCGATGCGGAGTTTATGCAGTAACGGAGACCGGTAGGTTCGGGTCCATCTGCAAAAACATGCCCCAGGTGTCCTCCGCATCTCGCACAAAGAACTTCTTCCCGAACCATTCCAAAAGAGGTGTCGCGCTCAATAGCTACATTTTCCTGATCTAAAGGTTCGTAGAAGCTTGGCCAGCCGCTGCCCGATTCAAATTTGGTATCTGAGCTAAAAAGTTCAAGCTGGCAGCCCCCGCAATGGTAAGTTCCCTTGTCATGATTATTCCAGTACTCTCCGGTAAAAGCCCTTTCAGTACCTTTTTCGCGTAAAATATGATATTCCTCCGTTGTTAACTCCTTCTTCCACTCTGCTTCCGTTTTGATAACTTTGTCCTTCATATCTTTTAAAATAGTTTTAGCCGGTTCCTGACTTGTGCCACAAGATGCCAAAAACAGACTTAATGCTAACGTTAATACAATTGTTAATTTCATGTTATCTTTTAATTCTTGAATTGATAAACTCTCCAAAACAAATAAGGTTTTACTTTTAGAGGCTAATCATATTAATCTGTCTACTTCGTGACCAATACCTGGCTTTAATTTTTTGAAAATGATATTACCAAATCACATTATTTGATTAGAGCAATTCATTTACTTACTTTGGAATTATGCGCAAGATTTTGTTTTTAATGATTGGTGTATTGGTGTTATCGTCGCTCCAAGCTCAAAACTATCAGTTGCATTCCGTATATATTTACAGCTTTATAAAATATGTTGAATGGCCTAACGAGACCTCCGGTAATTTTGTGATTGGTGTATATGGAGATTCACCTGTAATTGACCACTTAATGAAAATGGCAGCAGTCAAGAAAGCCGGCGATAAGAATATAGACGTAAAAAAGGTTTCGGCAACAACTGATTTAACAGGTCTTGAAATTCTTTTTGTCCCAGATTCGCGTTCAGCAGATTTTAATACCATAGTTAAGCAACTAACAGGGACTAACACCTTGATTATCACCGAATCAGTAGGACTAGGAGAGGGGGGGAGTAATATTAACTTTATTGAGAAAGGAGGCAAGCTGAGATTTGAACTCAATAAGTCTGCTATGGATCGGCAAAACCTAAAAGTATCTTCAGAATTAACTAAACTAGCTATTCTTATTTAATAAGAAACTATATATTTCAATATGGGCAAAATAAAATTTTCTATTGGTAATAAGATTTTTGGAAGTTTTCTAATTTTCATCTTGTTATATGTACTGAATGCAGGTGTAATTTCTTACACCGGATATCAAATTGATAAGATCGTAAGCAAATCGAGCGAAGTTATAAGGCCTACGAAAGATGCTATTAATGATTTTGTGCTTTTAGTGACAACATCAAAGATGCTGATCATCAATTGGGTTTATGTAGAGCGCAACAAGGACACGGAAGATAAAAGGGCGCTTCACGACCTACACAATAATCAATATCCACAGCTTAAAGATGAACTTCTTGCACTGAAAGTGTTTTGGGATTCTGATTCTCTAAAAGGGGAAATCGACTCACTCTTTACTGATTTTGAAGCATTACTCGCAGTTCAAAAGGATATTATGGGACAGCTGGTAAATTTTGAGAACTACGAAGACCCGCTTACGAAGCTGCTAGCCGAAGATGCTATTGAGAGTCAGGTTATACCCATGACATCCAATATAAGCACCCGACTGCAGGCTATGGCGAAAATTCAGGAAAAGATCACGCAGGATGATGATACCAGCTTCATGACTGCGACAAGTAGAATAAGAAACATTACGGTGGTTCTGGGAATTGTAATAGTGATAGTCGGACTATTGTTTGCGTTCATTATGGCAAGATCTATGACCAGACCTATTAACTACATTAAGGATTTAGTAGTTAAGCTGGGCAAAGGAGAACTTGTGGATGACCAGGGGCGCAAATTTAGTCGTGATGAAATCGGGGAAATGGCAGAAGCCATGGATAATTTAATACAAGGCCTGCGATCAACGACCATATTTGCTGAAAATATTGGTAAGGGAAATTATGACTCTGCATATCAACCTCTTGGCGAAGGTGATGTTCTAGGCAATGCATTGATCGAAATGCGTGATAACCTCTCCAGTGTGGCAGAGCAAGATAAAAAACGTAATTGGGCTACGGAAGGTCAGGCAAGATTCGGAGATATTCTTAGAAACAACAATGACAACATTGAAAAGCTCAGTGATGATATTATCCGGAATCTTATTAAATACCTGGAAGCAAATCAGGGCGGGCTTTACATAATTGATGATACCGATTTGGAAGATCAATTCATGACGCTCACAGCGTGCTATGCCTGGGATAAGAAAAAGTATGTTGACCAAAAAATATACAAAGGCGAGGGGCTTGCAGGGCAGGTATGGCAGGAGAAAGAAAAAGTATATATCACGGAAGTACCTGACAATTATATTAAGATTACCTCCGGTCTTGGCGATGCTAATCCTAAAAGCATTATTATAGTGCCGCTCATGGTAAATGAAGAAATTTATGGTGTAGTTGAAATTGCCTCTTTCAGAGAGTTTGGAGAATTTGAGATTGAGTTTGTTGAAAAAATTGCCGAAAGTATCGCTTCTACTGTATCTTCTGTTAAGATCAATGCTAAAACACAGCGGCTATTGGAAGAATCTCAGGAAATGACTGAACAGATGAGATCGCAGGAAGAGGAAATGCGTCAAAATATGGAGGAGCTTCAGGCAACTCAGGAAGAAATGCAACGCGGCCAGTCAGAATCAGAGAGTACGATGGAGGCCATTAATGATGCATTGTCAGTGGTAGAATTTGATACGGAAGGTATCATTTTAAATGCTAATACCAACTTCCTTGAAATGATGGGCTACCCCAGAGATGAGGTTATTGGTGAGCACCATAGAATTTTTGTTACCCGGGATGACCGGTCTACGGATGACTATAAGAAATTGTGGAAGGATTTGTCTATGGGTGAGAGTCGCAGAGGTGAGTTTAAGCGGATCACGAAATCTGGCGAAACAAAATACATGCTCGGTAATTACACAGTAGTAAGAGGGCGGGACGGACAGGTTTCCAAGATCATGGAATTTGCTTACGATATTACACGGTTCAAAGAAGCAAGTGAAGTGAGCTAGGTAAGTTTGTTTAATTCCAGACTTAGTTCGGCGGCATTTTTTACCGTTTTAAGCACTCCTAGTTCTAAAAGTTTTAGATCATGACCGGGCTGTATGTGGCTTGCCCCGCAAAAACCTATAACATTCATGCCCGCGTCTAAAGCAGCGGTGGCGCCACTAACGCTGTCTTCAATGACAAGGCAGTCTGCTGGATCAATATGGTTGGTTTCTGCAGCTTTTAGATAAATATCAGGAAATGGTTTAGGTCGGCTAACCATTTCTGACGAGAAGAAGTTTTCTTTTATAACTTCTTCGAGGTTTAAGAATTTTATAGCTTTTTTCACTTGCCACGTAGCGCTGTTTGATACAATAGCTACCGGTAGAGTCTGCTTTTGTAGTAACTCCGGCATACCGGCAATAACCCTAAGGTTCGCATATATTTTTTGTTCAGTTTGCTTGGCTAACAATTCTATATTATCGTCCATTTGCATATCGATAGCATCGAGAATTCCTGTGAATGTTTTGCCTGTAAAACGTTCAATATAACCTTTTACATCCAGGTCTAAACCGTAGTTTTGAAGTAGCTCCACCATTACTTTGGCCGCAACTATTTCTGTGTCTACCAGCACTCCATCACAATCAAATATCAATTGCTTCATACGAATAAAAATCTAGAATGTAATGTTAGCACATGTTCCAAAATGATGGTCAGATTTTATTTGTTAATTTGCGCGAAATAATAAATCATAAAAACATTGAAATTTGAGGAATTTGGTCTTGATAAGAGGCTTTTGGAGGGAATAGAGGCCATTGGATACAAAGAAGCCACCCCGATTCAGGAGCAGGCAATACCATCTGTAATTAAAGGTGATGATCTAATAGGTTCTGCCCAAACGGGTACAGGTAAGACAGCGGCCTTTTTGCTACCCATTATTCATAGGATATTACAAACCGCACATGACGGTAGCATTCGAGCGCTCGTTATCGTGCCAACCCGCGAGTTAGCTGTGCAAATCGATCAACAAATGGAAGGTTTGTCATATTTCACCGGACTGAGTTCAATAGCTGTTTTTGGTGGGGGAGACGGATCAGGCTTTGAAAGAGAGAAGAAAGCGCTAACCACCGGCGCAGACGTGGTTATTGGCACCCCAGGAAGGCTAATTGCTCATTTGAACCTGGGATACGTTCAAATAGATAAGCTACAGCATTTAATTCTTGATGAGGCGGACAGAATGTTGGACATGGGGTTTTATGATGACCTCATGAAGATCGT
>JBCDHA010000083.1:0-9902 GCA_038750705.1 Bacteroidota bacterium | reverse complement strand
TTAGAAGTTACGAGACTTGCCGTCAAACTGGTGATATGAAACTAAAGATACTTTCCATATTTCTGTTATTTATCTCTTTCCAGGTTTTTAGCTGGGGTCCAACCGGTCATCGGGTGGTTGGAAAAGTGGCGGAGCAATATTTATCTAAAAAAGCTAAAAAGAAGCTGGCTACACTTTTGGGAAATCAATCACTGGCAGAGGTCAGTAATTGGATGGATGACATAAAATCAGATAATGCCTATCGGCATATGTATGACTGGCATTGGGTAACGATACCTACCGGAAAGACGTACGAGGAAACAGAAAAAAATCCTAACGGAGATCTTATAGCCACCATTAATCGTGTCGTAACTGAGCTAAAAGCAGGAACACTTGATGAAAAAAAGGAAGTGGAGTATATAAAAATATTGGTCCACCTGATTGGTGATATTCATCAACCTTTACATGTTGGCACAGGTGAAGATAAAGGTGGTAACGATGTGAAAGTAGACTGGTTCAGTGAGAAGTCAAATCTGCACCGGGTCTGGGATGGTGACATGATCAACAGCACGCGATATAGTTTCACCGAGCTGGCAGAAATTGTCTCCAACGTATCAAAAGATCAGCTGGAGGAATGGCAAAAAGCATCCGTGCTGGATTGGGCCTATGAATCTATGACATTTCGCGATCAGATATACGATTTGCCTGATAATAAACGTATTGGTTATCGCTATAGATACGATAACTGGGCCACCGTTGAACTCAGGTTAGCACAAGCCGGTGCCCGGCTCGCCGCATTGCTGAACGAAATTTACGGCTAAGCGTTATTTTTAAAGTAGAATCTCTCATTCACATAATCAAGAACCACAATGTAATTCTTGAGAAGACCAGACCCAATTGAGCCTTCAGCATCCTGAATCTCTTTTCTGCTGAATTCTCTTTTTACTACGAAGTATTCTGCCGCTGTATTGAACTCTTCAATTTTCATTGGGTTTCTCACAGGTTTATGCCCGCTAATAGCGCCGTTAATACCCCTTCCTACTTCGGCAGACACAAACTTTCCCTTGTTGACATCCATACTTGACTTTAAAAACAGAAGTACATCGCGTGAAGAGCCCGTATCAATATGGAAATATCCGTATACCACGTCATCTTTAAAAGTCTGATATCTAAGTTTAACATAGGGTTTGGTATCTTTTAATGTGAGATCTAATTCAGTGTAGTCGACAGGTGGAATATAAGATTGGGGCTCGGAAAGTACGATTTTGCTATTTAGGTAGTCTATTGAGACCACGAATCTGCTAAAAACCTGATAACCGATTATTCCATGAATTTTCACCTTACCGTTAAAAGGAAAGAAATACCGGCCATTGGTGACTAATATACTTATTCCTTTTCCCAGTGCATCCCCTAAAAGAACTTCGTTTTCAAGAGATAGAACCGCAGTTTTGTTTCTATTGCGTCCGTAGCCGTTAAGTTTTATCTCTGTATCAAGTACATCCAGTTTTTTTGTAAAATAATTACCAAATAAGATCACTGAACGTCCACCTGTGTCCAATACAAGATTGACCTCCAGTTCATCGTTGATCTTCACAGGAACTACAATCAGATTATCGATAAGCTGAAAAGGTATAACACTTTCCGTTTTATTATTTACAAAATTGAACCCTTTGTAATTGACGGCATATAAGTGAGAAGAAATTAAAAAGAGGATAAGTACGAGCAGGGCATAGTTATTCCACCGTGGCCTGAGCCTGTTGTTATTGGATTTGAGCATTGTTGTTTGTGTTGACCTACCTGAATTTAGCTCAATTCTTTGAGAAAAAAATCACCCAAAAAGGAGGTTTTTAAGCCTCCATATGTGCCCCAAAGGCCTGTATCGAGTGATTTCCAGCTTTTAAGGCCTAGCAACTGCCTTCTTTCAACGATTTTCTTAGCTATTTTTACAGCCATATGACTACATTCACCAAGAACCGAACACGCCAGTCAAGAGCGGCTATCGAAAGACTTTACATTATCATGCGTCATTTGTTTTTGCGTGGTAGTTATAAACCTATGGGCATCTCAGGCCAGTCATTGATAGAGGCTTTACTCGTATTGAAGCCTGAAATATATGGATCAATTAAAGATCCGGAAAAGGCCGAACTCGATGGGTTGCTCTACGTAATGGAACGGCTTCCTCATGGTATAGAAGAATGCAGGTTCATAAAATTGGTTTCTCGTGAAGGTTATGAAGAAGCAGGATATCGAGCTATAGTTCCTACTAAAAGAAAGCGAAACTGCTTTCGCATAGACAAGGACCGCATGTACATAGAAATGACCAGGGGTAAGAGTGATATATACGATATACTAACGCACCTTACTTTTCTGAATATTGAAAGTGATAAGATAAAGAATAAAGCGCTGGATCAAAAGGGCAGGATTCAAGAAGACTGGAGGAAGCTGGAAGAGGTAGTACAAATGGAAACTGCCGGTGAGGAGTTTGATGAAAAGCGCGCTACCGTGTACTTAAGTAATTTCCTGGGCAGAACTATCCAGGAGACCGAAGAAGCCGTTATACAATTTGACAAGGGAAATACCGAACACAGCTTATACCATATTATATATTGGTTGGGCCGTCTTGCTATTAATGATGCCCGACACAAAGGAGACAAAGAAATCTCTTTTTCAGCTCAGCTAAGAGATTCTGTGGGTCAACATATTTATGGAGAAGAATGGGCTACACAAATTAAAACCTTCCTTAAAGAAAAAGGTTGGGAAAAACGGTCCATCCATATTATCAGCGCTAATCTGCACAGCATTCTCAATACATTATATGGATATGCCGCTCTGAAAGATACGAAGTTTGGTTCCATTGAAGAATTAGCCATGGAAACGAGTCAAGACAAAAGTGGGCTGCTCCAGGAGGCCATCAAAGATTTTGCCTTAGCCCACGGCATGTATGAAATCCATGATAACTCAGGCACCAACCTTAGTGTACAAATTTTTGATCTCGACAAACTTGAAACGCATGCCATGTGCCCGGAACTGACCGGTATAAAAATCGATGAAGAAAGGCCGGTGCTGGTAGTTATGGACTACGCTTTTGGAGAGCAGGCATTTGAATGTATGGATGAGCTTCTAAAACCTTTGGAACTGGAGGAGAACCACTACTTCAACATCAGATCGGTTTCTATTATTGGCAAGGCTGGAATACTCACCGGTGACAAGGGAGATATCATGATACCCACTGCTCATGTTTTTGAAGGTACAGCAGATAACTATCCGCTAAATAACGAATTTTCCAAAGCAGACTTTGAGGGTTGCGGTCACCCGGTTTATCAGGGCCCAATGATCACTGTTCTTGGTACATCATTACAAAATAAAGATGTACTTAACCACTTCGTAACTTCTACCTGGAACGCCATTGGCCTTGAAATGGAGGGAGCCCATTACCAAAAAGCGATACAGTCAGCAGCAAAGATCCGGTTGAGTGTGGCTAAAGATGTTCGTGTAATGTACGCCTATTATGCATCGGATAATCCTTTGAAAACAGGAAGTACGCTGGCCTCAGGTAGTTTGGGATTAGAAGGTATCAGACCGACCTATCTTACAAGCGTGAAAGTTTTACAGAAGATACTGTCCTAAACATTAGAAAGAGACATCTACTACTTATTTACTTCCGCGTTTAAGCAGTGAAAACGAGATAATTACGGAATGCTTCTTAGATACCCGACAAGTTGGTCTTCTTCTGAGAATTGCAAGACTTTAAATCCTGTATTGTCGTCTGATGCCTGGGACTTTATGTTAGAGCCTGATACTTTTGACATTACCTCAGTTACGTCTATTAATTGTGCATGATACAATTGCTTGCCTTTAAGGTGTTCAAACATTCCTGGTATTAACGTCTTAACCACCCACTGCTGAGAATCAACCGATATGATACCCATCTTCCGAATATCAGCTACAAACTTTTGCGTGTCTAGTTTCTTGAAAGCCTTTAGCAATTCTGAATTGATATGTATGAACTCTTCAGTATTTCTGACCTTACTTAAATATTTTAGAAACAAGGTATCCACCTTATCGTCGTAATAGACCTCTGCTGTGTCAGTCTTGAAAAATGATTGCATTTACTATATCGCTAATTTCAGTAAAGTAACACTGATGTAGGTACTGTGGTTTAGTTAAAGACAAATATAATGGTGAGTATTACCTACGGCTTTACCATTCGCCACAGTAAACTACAAAGCATTCAATACTAATCAGCATTCTGTAGATCCAAGCTAATGGACTACATTGTAGATTCGATTGATCAACTACAAGCTAAAGAATTGTGCTGATGTGCCATGACATTTTAAGGTATAATAAGCTCTACTATTTCAGAACCCTTCTCTGATATAGAAGTGTACATGTACTTGTCAAAATGGTCATTGTAATAACCAATCTGATGTTCGGTTGAGCCAAAAACTTGGTAATATAATCTTGTGCCCGATGGGCCTGAAACCATCCAATGATTATTAGTACTTTTTAGTAGTGTATAATCCTCCGTCTGTTCTAATAAATCACTGTGATCTTTAAAAGGAGAATATATAACGGAGTACGTATAGTTTTCAGGTGAAATATCTGCTGAATCATGAATGAAAATCCTGAAATGCCTTTTATAAAATTCTTCATTACCCAGAGTGAACAGGGGTGTGGTTTTCAGTGTGAAGTTTCCGTAACTAGCTACATTTTCTTCAGGATCTATTACCTGAATGTCAAAATCTAATATTTCAATTGTGGATTTTTCAGAGAGATCGACATTGAAAAACTTACTTTTTTCTTCTACTTCAAATTCCTTTGTTTGGTAATAAGAAAACATTGGTTTTTCAAAAGTCATCACGAACGGACCGTCATTCTGTATTTCAAAATCAAATAAACCGTCGTCGTTGGTGATATAGTTACTCAATACACTTCCATCAGCCGCCAAAAGTGTTACAATTACTCCTTCGCTAGAGGGCAGTCGATTAAAAGTCAAAAGTTCGCTAAACAAATCCACGTGCCCTTTAATGGTGATCAGTGAATCATTTACATCATTATCATCACCTTTACAAGAGAAGAACAAGGTTGTGAGTAAAAGATAAGATAGAAAACGTATCATTCCATAGCTCTGGTTTAATTAGTCTTATTTAGAAAGTATAGAATCCATCCAATTTGATCTGGATGGATTCTGACTAAATAAAATGAATCTGTCAACCGCCGTTTGCAAGATCCCACTGAACCTCATTAAATGGTTTTGGCATTCTGTCAAAAACGGTGTCTCCCGGATCGTCCAATGGCAGCTCATCAAGGCGATTGTATCTTCTCATATCTACCCAGCGATGGCCTTCAAACCAAAGTGAAAATCTTTTTTGATTTAGCATCTCGTTTAATAATGACTGCCTATCGATAGCGCCTGCATAATCAGCCAGGCCGTACGCATTTCTTATAATATTGATAGCATCTACGGCATCCGTAGAGTTATCTCCTTGCAGCTGAATTGAAACTTCGGCAGATATCAGAATTAACTCTTCATTTCTTATAATTGACACTGGAGAAATTTCACTTTCATATGTTGCCAATTCGTACTCTCCGGTTATTGCAGGTTGACCAAGTACCCTGGGCATAGTGCGCAACCTGACTTTGTCAATCCTTGTATCGCCAGCTTCGAACTCAGGCACAAAGCTCTCATGTGCGAATATAATACTCGAAGCAGAAGACTGAGGCGGGTCGAAAAAGGGATTTAATATATCCGGCGCTGCCGCATAAACATGTACCGGGCCAATATCAAGTGATCCGCTTAAATCCAAGAAAGATTCATTTAATGCTGTTTGCGCACCGCTCCAATCTTCCTGGTAAATAGCAATTCGAGCGGCTAAGGCTCTATTAAACTGTCTAAAAGCCGCAGGTGTATCAAACCCGTCAAATCCGGAAGATAATGCAAAAGGGAATGAGCTGCCGCCATTGTTAAGCTCAGATGCACCCAGATCATTTAACCTTCTTATTTCGGCTAAGGCATCTGAATATGATACAAAGGGGCCCGGATTGAAAGGATCAGATACATCAATACGAATACCGTTCTCTCCCTGCATATTGAGGTTATGGAGCATAGCAAACGCAATTATTGTATTACAAAATCCGCTTACTGCACTATTCTCCTCCTCACTAATGGTAGTACTAATCGATGCTACTTGTTGAAAGTCCGCTGCCCTTTTTCTCATATCGGAAAAACTGGACCAGTAGCCGCTTAGAAAAGTTGCATTATCTATTGTACCGTCGCCTGAACGCCCTAACAAGTCGTCGTAGGCCCTGTTGTCCGTAAGTTGCAGGTTGTATACTTCGCGTCCAAAGGTTCCGGCATTCCGGTAATACCCAAAAATCCCATCTCTCATCCCATCTAAAACGCCTGTGGCTAACTGTTGAATTTGTTCAACAGAAGCTCCACTCTGTAGTGCATTTAGTGATGGATTATTCGGATCTGATTCTTCATCCACTTCCAAAATACTATCGCACGAATATCCGGCCATGCTTAGTAATGCTATATAAAATAGTTTATAATACTTTTTCATCATCTTATAATTAATTGATTAGAGTCCAATTTCTATATGGAAGAATACTCTTCTGCTGCTTGGAAAGCTCCCAAGATCGATGGCACCACCTACCGGTCTGCTGCTAAACACGGAAACCTCCGGGTCCCACCCGAAATTATCTGTGTAATCGGAAAAGAGAAGTAGATTGTTTCCGGAAACACCCACTCTAATTCGCTCAAAAGCACCTTTAAGGAATGTAGAGGTAACTGATTTTGGGAAGTTATAGTATAGACCGACCTCGCGCAGCTTAATGTAAGAGGCATCTATCACATAATCAGTCGAAGCTTCCCGATCAATACCATTGACATCGCCGTCATTATCAGAGTCCTCGCTGAAGTCATTTGTGACACCGCCCTGATCAAGTAGCAATAAGTATATATTACTATTATGGTTGCCTTCTGACCAATGCCATAGCATTGACAATTCGAAATTATTCAGGAAGGTAATATTGTTTAGCCAGCTCATCTGAAAGTCAGGTTGGGATTCTTCCAATGGGCTAAGCTCACCTGCTAAAGGCCCTTCTTCAATGCGAGGAAAGCCATAAAATCGAGTTGGAGAATCCCCTTCTCTAAATTGATTCCTTCCAAAAGTGTTGCCAAAAGCAGGGCCTACATTTGTTACCGGAATAACCGACCTGGTTACCTCAGTTTCATTAGCCCACCATTGTACTCGTGAATTCCAGGTGACTTTTGACGTTTGGACAGGTGTTGCATTTAAAGCAAATTCCCATCCTCTGTTTTCCATATCTCCTACCGGAAAAGCTTTTACCTGGGAAACACCCGTTGACCGCGCTAATACAAAAGGTCTGATTAAGTCTCTAACTTCCTTATTGTAGTATGTAGCTTCCAGGTTTATTCGATTAGAGAAAAGACCTAAGTCGATACCAAACTCTAACTCAGCCGCAGTTTCTGGTTCTATGTCGTTGTTTCCTAGTAAAACAGAAGGCCTAATACCGAGAGAACCGTCAAAATTTTCCGTTATTAAAGCTGTGAATGTATCTCCAAAAGAAGGTACGCCACCTGTTTCTCCGTAAGCTCCCCTTAACTTAAGTTGATTAATAACTCCGTCAGGAAAAAAGTCGAAATTATGCAGGTTTACGGCCAGGGAAGCTTTTGGAAATAGAAAAAATTTATCCGGATCTCCGTTTAAGCTCGACTTATCTAGTCTGACTCCAAAAGTACCGATGAGTTTGTCATCAAAATTGGCTTCTTGCTGAGCTACCAGGCCTACATCCTGGAAGTTAACAAAGGTCTGATCAAAACTCTGGTTATTACCATTTCTTGGGTTTTGATCACCAGCCGGCAATCCAGTTCCTTGTACCCAACTAATATCCTGCTCTGTAGTTAATCTCGTAACTCCTAACTGCGTGGTAAAGCCCGTTTTATTTAACTGCCAATCTGCCACTAAAAAGGCCTGCCAGTTGGTGTTAAAATTTATGCTTTTAGTACGTCTGGCGGCCCCAGGATTTGCGTTGCTACGCTGAGATTGCATATCATCCGGAACATAAAGAAATGCAGCTGTATTCAGATAGTCTACGCCACCTTGAAAAGCAAATTTCACCGAGAAGTTATTGTTACGATACAAATACGCATTTAATGATGCTGATACGATGAATCTATTTGTAGACTCATCGTTTTCAGCTCTATCAATAATTGCATAAGGATTCTCACCTCGATAGGGGCTATCAGGGTAGTTTCCGAACTCATCAGGTTTCAAAAAATTAGCATAGTTGGGTGTATATGCAAATTGGTAGGTAAGTGATAAGTCATTGTTAGAGTTTGACGTCCATCCTCGTTGGTTATTAGAATTAATATAGTTAGTGCTAACCGCGATATCAATATTATTTGAGATCTTATGATTAATATTTGCGCGGATCGAATTTCTTTCAAATCCGGTGTTTTTAACAATTCCTTCTTCGTCCAAAAGACTACCGGAAACAAAGAATTGAGTTTTCTCGCTCCCGCCTGAAATACTAAGTTTTGTATTACTTAGAAACCCTCTTTCTCCAAAAAGCTCATCTTCCCAGTCAACAAGACCTGGTCCTGAAAGAGCATCGGCTAAACGCTGCCGTTCTAAAATAGCTCTGTCACTACCGGCGCCATAAACCTGGTCTATTTTCTCATTGTCCCAACCAGACTGACCTAAATCAGTGAGCCGCTCCGCAAAGCCAAAATCTTGCTTGATGTTAATGGATGTTTTTCCAGCCTTACCGCGTTTTGTTGTGACTATAATCACTCCATTGTTAGCCCTGGCGCCATAAATAGCTGCCGCAGAGGAGCCTTTTAGTATTTCAATGGATTGAATATCCGAGGGGTCAAGATCTGAAACTCTGTTTACGGGATTACTTTGCAAAGCGCCTCCGGCTGCATTAAAGGAATTGGACCCTCGACCATTGTCAAATTGAGAGTTATTAACATAAACTCCATCAACAATCCATAGAGGTTCAGCACTACCTGAAATAGTGGAAACACCACGCAGTTGTACTGATATACCTCCTCCTGGCGCCCCACCGTTAGACTTAATATTTGCTCCTACCAATTTGCCATAGATTGCGGCATCCACCGTTTGTGGGGTGGTACTTCCTACCAACTCTTCACCTGATATGGTCTCTACCGCATTCGCCAGATTCGATCTTTTAACCGATGACGCCAGCCCCGTAATGACAACTTCAGAAAGCTGTTCAACATCGGGCGACATTTGAACATCAATAACAGATCGACTTCCAACATTTATTTCTGCAGTCACCAAGCCAATAAATGAAAACACCAACGTTTCTCCGTTGGAATTGATATTGACACTGTACTTACCATTAAGGTCTGTAACGGTGCCACTTGAGGTACCTTTAATAACTACATTGACTCCTGCAAGAGTCTCGCCATCTTCAATAGAGGTTACCGTGCCACTCACGGTCCTTCCCTGAGCTTGCAACTCGCAAAGACCAATGACAAACATTGATACAAAGCAAAAGAGTAAAAACTTTCTCATACCATTTGGGTTAAGTTTGAATTAGATTTTCAGCGCTGGTACCTGAAACCTTAACTAGTACAGAACCTTAGCGCCTTGCCTCAAAGGTGAAGAGTGTATCGCAGAGATAAATCTGAAACAAAAGGGGGGTATATAATAATCTTAAACACCTGTAAATCAATTAGTTATATAAATTTTTAAGTTTAAAAAAATCATTTTGGGGGAGTTAAAAGGGCAGTCAAACACCCAATTCGAAAGGCTCAATGTTGACAGGATGTTTACTACTCATCTATAGAGAAGCCTCTCTTCTTAAAGTTGTGAAATAAAAAAAGGGCCATAAAGCCCCCGGTCATTGATGTGTGAATACCTGAT
>JBCDHA010000082.1:0-9963 GCA_038750705.1 Bacteroidota bacterium | reverse complement strand
ATAAGAATATCTGAACCTGTGCTTGCCATGGCTTGACTCAAAACACTGGCATAGGCCTGTATAACACCTTGATTCAAACGGTCATCTGAAACCTTGAGTACCTTTGTAGCTCCGTAATTACCTAAACCAGCTAACTCGGAATCATTTACTTGGGTACCTAATGCTATTGCTGTAACATCGCCTCCAATTGCTGCCGCATACACCACAGCCTCCAGAGATGTCTTTTTTATTTTACCTTCTGCGCTTTCTACAAAAACTAATATTGCCATCTACTTATTTCTTTATAAGACCTTCGCCTCGTTCTTCAATAAATCTACTAATTCGCTGACGTTATCAGCATCTATCATCTTCACTGCTCCCTTAGCAGGTGGTAATTCATACTTTTCTAAAGTGGTACCCACTTCATCAGATACCGGCTCAACTACATTGAGCGGCTTTGTCCTTGCAGACATGATCCCTCTCATATTCGGTATTTTCCACTCTGCAATGGGTTCCTGACAACCGGCTACCAACGGCATCTTCGCCTCTACCGCCTCTTTCCCACCTTCGATTTCACGTGACATTTTCACAGAATCGCCGTCAATATCGAGTGTCATTACCGGAGATACAGACGGAATACCAAGCATCTCGCCTACCATACCGTGTACCATGCCGCCATTAAAGTCAATAGACTCACGTCCCATGAGTATCAAATCGTACCCGGCATCTTTGGCGTGCTCAGCTATTTGCTTGGCTACAAATAGAGAATCTGTTGGGTCAGCGTTCACCCGAACTGCATCATCGGCGCCAATTGCAAGCGCCTTTCTTATAGTAGGTTCTGTTTCTGCACCTCCTACATTAAGCACAGTGATGGAACCACCCGATTGTTCTTTCAATTCAACTGCTCTTGCCAGTGCATAGTCATCATAAGGACCTATGATAAATTGAACACCGGTCTGATCAAATTTTTGATCGCCATCAGTGAAGGATATCTTGGAAGTGGTATCCGGCACATGAGTGATACAAACTAATATTTTCATTTAAAAAAGTTAGATTAAAATACTTAGCGTAAACGCTTTAATTTTGCCGTGAAGATAACGAATAATGAAGCAAATAAAAATTGGACATTTATGAATTCTGAACGTTTAAAATTGCTGGAAGAATACTTAAAAAATGACCCAAATGATCCTTTCAATTTGTATGCAATAGCAACGGAATACAGAAGCTCAGATCCCGAGAAAGCGCTCCGGTTTTACACTGAATTATTAGACAAACATGCCAGCTACCTACCCACCTATTACCAAGCCGCTACGCTTCTTGCCGAAATAGGAGAAAACCATGAAGCTGAGGAAATTTTTAAGCGTGGAATCAAGCTGGCCCAACAACAAAATAATGCGTTAACACTACGGGAACTGCAATCTGCTTACAACGAATTATTATTTGAAGATTGAAGTTACCCCAGCTTTCACTTTCTCTAAATAAGATGGCCCGTGAGTAGTCGTATGCTGCATTTCAGATACTAATATTTTTAGTAATTAAAAAATTTAACTACTGTAAATCAATAGTTTAATTAATAGTACTTAAACTTATAGCTTAAGTATGAGTTTGCCTGTCTTTTTGTTTTCAGCCAAATTATCAAAGGCGGAAATGACTTCTTCGAAAGGCCTTATTGAATCCACAATCGGATGGATTTTATGCTCGTCAACAAAGCGAACCATAGCTTGAAATTCCTCATCGTTTCCCATGGTAGACCCCTGTAGTTCAATCTGATTCCAGAACATCCGGTAGAGATCTAAACTTGAAGGCAACCCGTTTGTTGCTCCAAAAAATATGATCCTTCCGGCCGGTCGCATGAGCTTGATGAAAGTATTGATCTGATCACCTCCCGAACTATCAATGACTACATTAAAACCACCTTTGGTCTTCCACGCATTTTTATGCCACTCCGGGTCCTTATAATTAAAGGCTCCTGCCGCACCGGCATCTATGGCTTTTTTGATTTTCTCTTCATTACTTGAAGTAACATAGACATTCGCTTTCGAAGCCCGGGCAAATTGAAAAGCAAACTGAGCCACTCCCCCACCGAAGCCGGAGATTAGCACATTCAGATTGGTATTAATTTTACCATGATAAAAGCAAGCTCTAAACGCGGTAAGTCCGCCTAATGGAAGCGCAGCGGCTTCCTCAAAGGTGAGGTGCTCAGGTTTTTCTGAAAGTCGATCTGAATCGACTACAATATACTCAGCAAGAGTACCATCTGTGGGCATGCCTAGGATAGCATATTTTGAAGACTGAACTGCAGGATCGGTACCCCAACCTATATTTGGATTGACGATAACTTCCTTTCCGAGCCAGTGTTCATCTGCTTTATCAGCCACTGATTCAACCTGGCCGGAGGCATCTGACCCCAGGGTTGTGCCCAATACAATACCGGGGTACTTTTCTTCCCGTATGAATTGGTCCCGCTTATTAAGTCCCGCGGCTTTGATTTTAATTAAAACCTGACCAGGTACGACTTTAGGGATGGGTTTATCGATGATTTCGATTCGCCCATGATCGGTAAGTGCAAGTGCTTTCATGCACTTAAATTAGCTAAAATTTATGATCGTAAAAAGTGAGTAATTACCCGCTTTTAGAATGGAGCATCATCATCGTCATCCGCAACATAACCAAAACCGGATGTAGGTGGATCATCACTTATGTCCTCGTTTAGCTTGCTGCCAAGAGTAATGGTTCCCGAATCATTAAATTCAGGAGGTACGCCACCTGTCGCAGGAAAATCATTGGAAAAACCATGCGTATCCAAGTCAGCGAACTTGGTGAATTTACCTATGAATTTGAGACCAACATTCTCTAAGGAACCATTTCTGTGCTTAGCAATGATCACTTCACCGGTGCCTTGGGTAGGCATGCCACTCTCATCTTCGGTAATACCGTAATATTCCGGTCGGTAAAGGAACATAACCATATCCGCATCCTGCTCAATAGAACCTGATTCTCTGAGGTCAGAAAGCTGCGGACGCTTATCACCGCCACGAGTTTCCACTGCTCTACTCAACTGGGAAAGAGCAATAACAGGAACATCCAGTTCTTTAGCAATACCTTTAAGTGCTCTGGAAATAGAAGCAATTTCCTGTTCGCGGTTACCTGCACCTTTAGAAGAATCGCCAGACATTAACTGCAAATAATCAATGACTATTAGCTGAACGTCATGTTGGGCCTTTAGCCTTCTACACTTGGCTCTCAACTCCAAAATAGTAAGCGCCGGCGTATCATCAATAAAGATCGGTGCATTACTCAGCTTATTCGTTTTGTGGATAAGTTGCTGCCATTCATAATCTGCCAAATTACCCTTTTTGATCTTTTCACTTTCCAACTCTGCTTCTGCCGAGATCAGACGATTTACCAATTGAACCGATGACATCTCCAGGGAGAAAATAGCAACCGCATGATTAAAGTCTACCGCGGCATTTCTTAAAGCGGAAACCACAAAAGCCGTCTTACCCATACCGGGGCGAGCTGCAATTATAACCAGGTCTGATTTTTGCCACCCGGAGGTAACCCTGTCTAACGCAGTAAATCCACTAGGTATACCGGTTAATCCGTCTTTATGGTTTTTACGCTCTTCCAGTTCATGAATTGCCTGCGCCATTAAAGAGCGCATGCTGTCATAATTTTTTCGAATATTGGCCTCAGAGATTTCAAAAAGCGAAGACTCTGTTTTATCTAAAAGGTGGAATACATCTGTAGTATCTTCGTAAGCATCGTGCTGAATTTCAGAAGCTACTCGTATCAACTCACGCTTTATTGACATTTCGGTAACGATCCGTGCATGATACTCAATATTGGCGGCAGAACTCACTTTAGAGGTCAATTCAGCTATATAGTAGGCCCCACCGGCAAACTCTAATGTTCCGTTTTTACGCAACTGATTAGCCACAGTTCGCATATCCACAGGTTCCGAGTTGTTAAATAGATCCACTATAGCCCTGTAGATCTCAACATGAGCATCTTTGTAAAAACTTTCCGGTTTGAGAATATCGATTACGGTGGACAACGCGTCCTTCTCCAGCATCAACGCCCCGAGCACCGCCTCTTCCAATTCAATCGCCTGTGGTGGTATCTTGCCAAGTCCTGTCCCCGCTTCCTTACTCAATCGACCTGACTTATGACCTACTCTTAACGACGATGATTTGTTTTCCATTTACTTGATTTTACCTACAATATTTTCAATTCAGCCTTCAAACCTAACCAGAAAATCAGGCGTATAAAAATGATGTGAATTGCTCCAAAAATTGACCAGTGTTTACAGAATACAGTGCTCTCAAATCAATAGGCCTAACTTTAATGTTGCAACGATAATTTTTCCACAAACTCATAAAATCCATGTTACTTTAATGTTGAAAAGTTCTGGTATAAGAAACAAGAAAATAAGTTATCCACATAATTATCAACATCAAGACTTGAAACAAAATTTTGTTTTATTTATGGTATTTTTGGAGCTTACTAAAATCGAACAGTGGACTATTATAAACGTATACACTTCATAGCTATTGGCGGCAGCATCATGCACAATTTAGCCATTGCACTCAAGGCTAAAGACCTGGAAATCTCAGGATCGGATGATGAAATTTATGAACCTTCCAAATCAAAATTAGCGGGCGCCGGACTTTTATCGGCAAGTGAAGGTTGGAACGTTGAGAATATAACCTCAGATCTGGATGCAGTAATTGTAGGTATGCACGCCCGACCGGATAACCCTGAATTACAAAAAGCGCAGCAGCTCGGTATTAAGATCTTTTCCTTTCCTGAATTTATTTACGAGCAGTCTAAAGACAAGCAGCGCATAGTAATAGCAGGGAGCCATGGTAAAACTACAATTACCGCCATGGTAATGCATGTACTCAATTACTTTAGCCGTGATTTTGATTATGCAGTAGGTGCTTCTATCAAGGGGTTTGAACATATGGTTAAACTCAGCGATGCACCAATTATAGTTATAGAGGGAGATGAGTATCTCTCTTCGCCTGTTGATCCTACCCCTAAGTTCCATAAGTACCAGCACCATATAGGTCTGATTTCAGGTGTCTCCTGGGATCATATCAACGTATTTCCTTCTGAGGACGAATATGTAAAGCAGTTTGAAATTTTTGCCGATAGTACTCCAAAAGCCGGTTCGCTGATTTTCTGCGATGAGGATCCGCTGACCTCAATGACCGGCAATAAAGAACGTGATGACGTTTACGCCATTAGTTACAAGACACATGCGCATATTATAGATAATGGCATCACATACTTAGTCAATGGCAAGGATAGCTTCCCGCTTAAAATATTCGGCAAACACAATCTTCAAAATGTGAGTGGAGCGAAAGAAGTACTTAAGAAAATTGGTATCACCGAAGATCAGTTTTATCAAGCCATTACCAGCTTCGAGGGCGCCTCTAAGCGCCTTGAGTTGATTGCTGAAAATGATCGATCTGCCATCTACAAGGATTATGCACATGCCCCTTCCAAGGTAAGAGCAACTACCCTTGCACTGCGCGAGCAGTATCCGGAACGAGATTTGGTAGCCTGCCTTGAACTGCACACATTCAGCAGCCTGAATAAAGACTTCCTCAAACAATATAAGGGAGCTATGAAGTTTTCATATAAGCCCATTGTCTACTTTAATTCAAATACTATAGCCAATAAAGGTCTGGAGCCGATAATTCCGGATGATATATTCAACGCTTTTGATGAGCGAAGCCTGAAGGTTTTCGATGATAAAGAAACGCTGCTTACGTACCTAAAAGATCAAAACTGGAAAGACAAGAATTTATTGATGATGACTTCGGGCACCTTCGATCATCTTGACTTCGATGCATTAAAAACTATTATAACTTAAGTTTAAATCAGGGAATGCCATTACACCTTAGAAACCCGCTCACCATATTTGACCTTGAAACCACAGGAACAAGTGTGGTATCGGACCGGATTGTCGAAATTTCTGTAGTCAAGCTCATGCCAAATGGTGAAGAAATTGTAAAAACACATAAGATCAACCCTACTATTCCCATTCCCGTTGAATCCAGCCTGATCCACGGAATCTATGACAAAGATGTGAAAGACGCTCCTACGTTTAAAAGCATCGCTAAAAGTCTCGCCAAGTTCCTGGAAGGCTCAGACCTAGGGGGCTTCAATGTATTGAAATTCGACATTCCTCTGCTTGTTGAAGAGTTTTTACGCGTAGGTGTGGATTTTGATGTTTCAAAACGGAAGGTAGTGGATGCTCAAAAGATCTTTCATATGATGGAGAAAAGAACACTATCTGCCGCTTACACGTTTTACTGTGGAAAAACGCTGGAAGGCGCCCATAGCGCCGAAGCAGATACCTTAGCAACAACCGAGGTTATCAAAGCCCAGGTAGATCGTTATGATGGTCAGGAGGTTATGGATAACCTGGGCAAAAAGCTAGGTACGGTTACTCCGGAAGTAGATAGCCTCCATAATATTAGCGCATCTAATCTTGTAGATCTGGCCGGCAGGATGGTTTTAAATCAAAACGGGGAGCCGGTATTTAACTTCGGAAAGCACAGACATAAACTGGTAGTGGATGTTTTAAGTCAGGAAAGAGGGTATTACGACTGGATGATGAAAGGTGATTTTCCCCAAGACACCAAGCGCAAGCTTACAGAAATTAAGCTAAAAGGCCTATCTAAATTGGGAGGTTAGAAGGGTGTAACCAAAACTCGTATTCTATCACTCCCATAACTGATCTTAATCATGCTCTAAAACCATTCCTCTTCGTAGTCTTGCCTTAGGTAAATAGAAACTATGGAAGTCACTACGGAGGTAAACCAAGGTGAAATACGCATAACTTTTCACACACCTGTCAGTGGTAAAATTTCCTTACAGCAGCTGGGAGTTACCAATGATAATTTGGCTCTTGAAAATGGACTGTTACGCCTGGTTTTTGATTTAGATTCATTTAGAGATTGTAAATACTATAAGGTGCCAACATTAGAGTTTCATTACATGAATGAAACCAGGGAAACGCATTGGCAATGTGATTATAATGATTACACTATTTTAGATAAGCTGGATCATCATGGGAAATCAACCGTATTGCTCCTGAAAAGAGACGAAATATCGATGTTCGAAAATAAGCGGGATAACAGACTCATTGTTCACGCGGAGTTTATGGAACCTGTTAAAATATTAGCGAATCAAAGTTTTATTCATTTATACAAATAGAAAATGTCAAATTATAGCAATGCGCTTAGTGCGGTAAAGAGTGGCGATAACGTTTATATACATACCGCTGCTGCCGCTCCACAGGGATTAGTAAAGGGTTTGGTGGAGCGTGCCCCGGAACTTAAACATGTTAATATTTATCACCTGCACACAGAGGGCGAAGCCCCTTACTGTAACCCGGAATATGAAGGCATTTTTAATACAAATGCTTTTTTTATTGGTGCCAATGTAAGGAGAGCCATAAGGGAAAACAGAGCCAGCTATATTCCTATCTTCCTGAGTGAAGTGCCAGCCCTGTTCAGGGAGAATATTATTCCTTTGGACGTAGCGCTTATAACGGTATCACCTCCTGATAAACATGGTTATTGCTCTCTTGGAGTTTCTGTGGATGCTACAGTAGCAGCCGTAGAACAAGCAAAAGTTGTGATCGCTCAAATCAATAAAAATATGCCGCGTACCCATGGCGATGGTTTGGTACATATGAATCAAATCAGCGCTTATATTGAGCAGGACGATCCCATTCCGGAAACACCACAACATGAAATATCCAAAACAGAACATGCTATTGGGAAACATGTGGTGGAGCTCATCGAAGACGGTGCTACATTGCAAATGGGCATAGGAGCTATTCCCAATGCTGTATTGAGTGAGTTAGGCGGACACAAGGACCTGGGTGTTCACACTGAAATGTTTTCTGATGGTATTCTGCCTCTCGTAGAAAAAGGCGTGATAAATGGTCGTTTAAAAAGGAAACATAGAGGGAAAATAATCGCTTCGTTTGCTATAGGATCAAGAAAGCTGTACGATTTTATGGACGACAATCCTTTGGTACGTATGATGGACTGCTCATATGTGAATGACACGGCTATAATCCGAAAAAATCCAAAAGTAACCGCAATCAATAGCGCTATTGAAATTGATTTAACCGGCCAGGTGTGTGCGGATTCAATAGGACGTTATATGTACTCTGGTGTAGGTGGTCAAATGGACTTTATACGTGGTGCTTCGCTATCGGAAGGTGGTAAAGCTATTATTGCATTGCCTTCTACTACCAAGCGCGGAGAAAGTCGAATCGTACCCGTATTAAAAGAAGGCGCCGGCGTGGTTACAACTCGTTCGCATGTCCATTATGTAGTAACTGAATATGGAGTGGCTAACCTGTATGGTAAATCACTGAAACAGAGAAGAAAGCTTTTAGTAGACATTGCTCATCCGGACCATCGCGAAAGTCTGGAAGAAAGTTTTATGGATATGGCTTCAGGATAAGCAATGAGATACATTCAATAAGTACCCTTTATTTTTTATAGTATTTCAGGGCCTCGGGCATGGCGGCATTGAGGTCATCGATACGAGTGTCAGGGTTTGGGTGAGTAGATAAGAACTCCGGTGGGCGTTCGCCACCGGCATTGCTATTCATTCTTTGCCAGAACCTGGGGGCTTCCTGTGGATTATAACCGGCAATCGCCATGAAAATAAGACCTATTTTATCAGCTTCTGATTCATGAGTTCGTGAAAACTTAAGCATTCCTAACTGTGAACCGATCCCTACAGACTGCATAAAAATCGCTTGTGTCAAAGTAGGGTCTGAGCCCATGGCCGTTCCTAAAGCGCTTCCAAGTCCATTGGTAACCATGCTTTGGCTCATTCTTTCACGACTGTGATTTGCGATAGCATGCGCCACTTCGTGGCCCATGACTACTGCCACACCGTCTTCAGTTGCGCATATAGGCATTATGCCTGTATAGAAAGCCACTTTGCCTCCAGGCATGCACCAGGCATTTACCGTTTCACTTTCTATCAAATTAAAAGTCCAGTCATACCCTTCCAGCTGATCTTCAGCCCCAATGTCTTTCATATACTGCTCAGCGGCTATTTTTATTTTTTCTCCTGAACGTTTTACCATAGCCGTCCACTCCTGATTGTCAGAGAGCTTACTTTCACCAAGTACCTGCTCATACTGATCATAACTCATAGGCAAAATTTCGGAGTTGTTTATCAAATTCAGTTGCCTACGACCGGTCACAGGTACGGTAGCACAACTGTAGGCAATAACTCCGGTAAGGGTTAGAAGAATTACTTTTTTAAACATTACGTTGTTACTTAGTAAAATACTTATTCTGATAACGCAAATCTAATCACTTTTGTATATCAGAATAATATCCAAGAAAGTTAAAGTCCATGAAAATATTAGCGATAGGAAGAAATTATGCCGAACATATTAAAGAGCTAAATAATGAACGTCCTGCTAATCCGGTGATCTTCATGAAACCTGACACAGCCGTACTCAGAAATAACGACCCTTTTTACTACCCTTCCTTTTCTAATGATATTCACTATGAAGTGGAACTTGTACTTAAGGTGTCCAAAATGGGTAAAAATATCAATGAGAAGTTTGCTTCAAAATACTACGATGAAGTAGGCATAGGCATTGATTTTACGGCAAGGGATTTGCAGCAAAAAGCCAAAGAAAAAGGATTACCCTGGGCATTGGCAAAGGGTTTTAATGGCTCTGCGCCTGTTTCAGAGTTCATACCAAAAAATGAGTTAGGTGAATTAAGTGATATAAACTTTAGTTTGAAAGTAGATAATGAATTAAAACAAGTGGGAAACACTGCGCTGATGTTATTCAATTTTGATTATATTGTATCGTATTTATCAAAATTTTTTACGCTAAAGAAAGGTGACCTGATTTTTACCGGTACCCCGGCAGGTGTAGGCCCTATCAAAATTGGTCATAAATTGGCCGCTTTT
>JBCDHA010000081.1:0-10178 GCA_038750705.1 Bacteroidota bacterium | reverse complement strand
GGCTTTCTTACGATCAACTGTGTAAACCCGTCTACCGCTTCCTGATAGTTGCCTTTTTCCAGATACAGCTGCCCTTTTTGAAACAAGGCATCATCCATATAACGTGATTTTGGATAGTTCTTGATCAGATAGTTGTATTCGCTTACGGCGCCGGATACATTACTTTGAATGCCCATAACCGTGCCTGCCTGGAGGTGAGCGTAGTCGTTATCTACCTTGTTAAAACGAACTGCCTTATTGTAATAATTCAAAGCGTTATCATAAGACTTATTAACATAGTAACAGTCAGCCAGACGCAGTAGCGCGTCATCATAATATTGCTTATCTTGTGCGGTTTCTAGGGCATTTACATATTCCTTAAAATGTACCAATGCCTTACCATATTGTTTTGTATTGTAATAGGCATATGCCATGCCGTATCTGGCCTTTAACCACTCCGCCCTCCCCTTTGCCGCAGAATTTCCAATGACTAACTGGTAATTATCAATAGCTTGATCATACCTTTTCCCAATGGAATAGCTTTCCCCGGCCCAGTAGTTGGCCATGGCCTTATACTCGGCATCAGGTGTGTATTTCAATGATTTACCAAACATAGTGATGGCCTGTTGATAACGACCTTTATTGAACAATTCCGCGCCTTTTAGATAAGCAGCTTTTTGATAAACCTTTTGCATGCTGCTATTTACAAAACCGAGGCTTTCAATATGATCCAGAGCTAGCTGGTAGTTATTGGTGTTCAAATAGGCTTCAGAAAGCAAATCATTTACTTCATCAGCATGGCTACTGTTAGGATACGTCTTGATAAAAGACCCGAAGGCTCCGATTGCCTCTTCAGATCGCCCCAGATCGTAACTTACTTTAGCGTATTGATAAGCAGATTCTTCCGTTAACTCCTTGCTGATATCAGATTTTCTTGTGTTATCGAAGGCGGTGAGTGCGTATAGCTTATTCCCCTCCTTTAAATACAGAATACCTAAGTAATATGAAGCATATATTCCAATGCTATCCCGGTCAGATGCGGCCCGCTTCAAGTTCTTTATGGCCTCATCGAAATTGCCCAGTTTGTAGTTAACATATCCTATACGGTAGCCAATATCAGGCTTAGGCTTTTTGACTTGCGCGCTGTAAAGACCATAGTATTCAGCAGCTTTTACATTATCACCTTTATTTAAATAAGCATCTGCAGTAAGCAGATAAAAGTCTTTGGTATTCACTCTCCTGCTCCCTTTTAAAACCGCTTCGCTGTAGGTTATCAAATCATCATAGCGCCCCTGTTTGTAATATAAATTAGCCAGCATTCCTGGCACTACCGCGGCATACGACTCGCTCTGTCTCGCACGCTCAAGATCATTAATGGCTTTGTCATATTCACCATTTTCATATTCAATGTACCCGGCATAATACGCTGAAGCATAGCCATATACATCCTTTTCTCTCTTTAATAAGTTGAAATTGTTAAGCGCTTCACTAAAGTTGCGTTTTGTAAAATATGAATACCCCAGCTTATAGCGTGTCTCGGCTCTCTCTTCGCTGGTAATCAAGGTTTGGTTTACCTTTTCATAATATTCAATAGCTTTAGTATAGCTTTTTTGCTGGAAATAATAATTGCCTAATTCATAATAAGCCAAAACCGCTTTAGGGTGAGTTTTATTCTCAGCAATAAAATCTTCAATGAGCTTTTCACCATCTTCATGGTAAAGTGTTAACGCTGATATGGATAAGTAATACTGTGCTTCAATCAGGTTTGCCTTGGTACCGTCACTTTCGATATATCTTTCAAACATCTCTCTTGCACCTGCATAATTAGACTTATCCAATAGGTCTAAGCCTTCCCTGTAAATGCCTTCTGTTTCGGTGTAGTATAGCGTATTTTGAGCAATTGAAATGGATGTGCCTGCAAACAATAGAAGTACAGCCAGTCTGAAATTCATAAAAAAATAAATGTTACGTCGATTAATGAAAGTATAACGTAGGAAACGGCGTCTGGTATGTACCTTGCTCCTAATACTTTCGGTTGGACTCAAATTTAAATATTAGTTGTTAGTAATTGGCTACTGAGCCTCAACGTTTTCACCATTAGAACGTTTTAGCATCAAACTTTTATCAGAATTAGCATCAGTGCATCAATCTAAAGATCAGCTCTCTTAAAAGCTGCCCTTCAGAAGTAGAAGCATTATCGATCCCTTTGGAATGAAGGTCAGCATTTCGGATGAGGTGAATATTATCAACCACTTTGGCAAGTGAATAGTACCTTAACGCTGTAATATAGTCTTTGACAAAGTAGGGACTCACTCTAAGTTGTGACGCCAGGTTACGCTCCGATTTATCCTTAGCGTGATGCGCGGTTAACAGTTTACTGTAAAATGAAAAAAGAACAGCTATGACCGGCAACAATGGATTTTTCTTTGGATTGGCTTCAAAATAATTAACAATACGATTTGCCTTAAGTACATCTTTAATTAGTAAAGCTTTTTGTAATTCAAATACGTTATAGTCTTTACTTATGCCCACATATTTCTGCACAATTTGTTCATCAATTGGAACGGGTTCTTTAAAGTTGATCAGTATCTTATCAATTTCATTGGACAGGCGCTCTAAATTGGCGCCTATTGAATCTGACAGCATTTGAACCGCTTTATGTGAAGCATTAAAACCCTTAGACCTTATATATGCTTCAACCCAGGCCGGAATCTGATTATCATATAACTTTTTTGTGGTAAGAGCTACTGCCTTCTTTTCCACAAGTTTGCCCAATGCCTTGCGCTTGTCCAGGGTTTTATTTTTATGGCAAAATACGAGCAGGGTTGATGGAACGGGGTTTTCTAAATAATCGCAAAGCATCTTTTGACCCGTTTCTTTACCTATATCAGGTATGTTTTGTGCTTCTTTTACGATCACTACCTGGCGCTCTGCCATCATGGGAAAGCGCTTCGCGTTGGTTAAGATTACGTTTACAGGAGCATCACGGCCATATAGGATGGTTTGATTGAACCCTTTCTCAGTTTCATTCAGTACATTATTTTCGATATAATCGCTGATCTGATCAATATAAAAGGTTTCTTCGCCTTGCAAAAAATATACAGGGGCAAATGCCTTGCTCTTTAAATCAGAAAGTATTGATTCAGCAGTTAAGCCCATTAATCTACCTCTTTAACAATGAAAAAACCATCGTCACCTTCATTTTGGTAAAGCGGCATAAAAATCATTCCATCATGTACCGCTCTAATTTCCCCTTTTCTATCCTCAGCCAGAATCTCTCCCTTTTTCACATACATGAAGTTATGATAACCTGGTTTCATATTAAATTGATGATCTGATTTTACTTTGTGATGATAAAGTACGGAAACGCGCTTAGGCAACTCTAAATGGTGCTGCGTAATATACTGATCATAGCGGCTATAGGTATTCCTGGTTTCCGTAGATATCATGTCGGCAGCGTACAACAGCTCCCAAATACCGGAAACATGCAGCGGATGGGCTTCATCGGTGCCAACCGCCCCACCTTCAAATGCAAACGAAATATAATCTCTGTCATGCATATATTGAAGTAAAGTGCCTTCCAGATGTTTGTTAAGGTCGATGATAATGGGCAGACTTAATGCCCTTACAATGGGGTTTTTACTTTCATCTTCCGGAATAATTATGAAATCACCTTTTTCTGACGAAGTCGAATGCAGATCTACCAAAATTTTGGGAGCATGGGCTCTTACAGAGATCGAATCAAAAAAATCTAAAATTTCAATTACCTCCTGATTCTCCGCGATAGCCTCCGGATTTTCATAAGCACCGTTTACCGCCTCTTTACTCCAACTACGATTCAGGTCATGGTCTATATAGCGTTTGTCAGTCTCTAATGCCTGCAGGTTTCCGCGTATACCGATCACCCGGCCACGGAGGGGTACACTATTCAGGGTGAGCGTATTTAAAACATCTTCCGCCGCTCGAACTCCGGAGATTTCGTTGCCATGGATGCCGCCAACAAGAATCATCAAAGGACCATCTAAGCTTCCTTCAACACTGGCAATTATTCGATCCAACTTATTTTTGACTATTCTTATTTAAAATTTTTAACAGGCTTGATGTAATTCCTAAAAAGTTACCTTCGGTAATTATTCCAACCAGTTTTTTATTTTTAATCACCGGCAGACACCCGATTTGACTTTCCTGCATCAATTTCATGGCTTCAAAAATAGTAGATTCCGGACTTATGGTAATAGGATTTTTAATCATTAAATCCTTAACTCTTTTTTCCTGCCGATGATCCATTTTATATTGCTGGCTGAAGAACCGCAGCAGCATTCGTGATGATATTAAGCCCATCAAACCTCCTTTGGTATCTTCCACGGGTGCATACCTGACTTTTTGCCAATCCATAATATCGGATACCAATTCCAGAATATCATCCTTTTGAACGGTAAAAAGATCGGTGGTCATAAACTCTTCCACCAAAATACTGTCAGGGTGATATTCGTAGAGGTCGGAAAAATCAGCTAATTCCCATTTATGAACCGGCAAATCCTGTCTTTGATTTTTCATGATTGCCGCTGTGAGCATGACAGAAATCTCTTCTTTCCCTACCTCTTTATTCAGTTTAGAATGGGATCTTAACATCCATAGCGTGCCATTTTGTCCTTTTCTAATGCGCTCCTCTATTACTTCAAGGTATTTTGTTATATCTTCCTCATCTACTTCATTCTTTACGAGACCTTCCCGTGCAAGCGGAAGCAATTCTTTTTGGATCAATTCGCACACTCCGATTTTTTTGTTGGTAAACCACCTTAACTCGCTATGCAGCCCGTTAAATGCGGTGGAAATATAGTTTGACTTCGCATGGTCAAAATCAAAAGTTTTGGGTATGTCGGGATAGTGGTCCCCAAATGCATTCATCAATCCAAGCCAAAAAGCTGCATTTGCCACTTCATCAACTACTGTTGGTCCGGCAGGTAGAACTCTATTCTCAATTCTTAAATGCGGCTTGCCACTGGGGCTAATACCGTAGCAAGGACGGTTCCATCTGTAAACCGTAGAATTATGAATGTTAAGAGCCTTGAGTTTAGGAGTAATTCCTTTCTCTAGTAAATCAAAGGCATCTTCATCCAGATCTGTCATCAGCATTACTCTAAAACGAGTAATATCCTCTTTGTAAAGGTCAAGAATTGAATCTTTAAGCCACCGGTTACCAAAAGTAACCCTGGGACTTGTATCTCTAAGATGCTCATTTGTAATGCGTGTATCAATTGATTGCTGAAAAAGTGCAATTCGTGTTTCACTCCAAAGCCGCTTGCCAAAAAGCATTGGTGAATTGGCAGATGCGGCCAATACCGGCGCGGTTAAAAGTAAAGCGGCGTTATATTTATCAACAAATTCATCAGGGTCAATCTGTAAATGCACCTGGAAACTTGTATTACATGCCTCGAGCATGGCTGAATCATGTTTGATATTGAGCTCATCCAACCCTTTAATTCGTAATTCATGGATACGGCCTCGCATTTTTTGAATTGCTTCGATCAAGGCATGGTATCTATTAAGAGGTGTGATATTATCAAGCCCCAAATCAAATTTTCGGAGTGTTGGCAGAATGCCGGTAAGAACAAAGTCTATTCCGCGCTTTGCCGTAACCTTTTGTAATAGTCCAAGTAGTTCATTTACACGATTATGAAGTTGTGAAAAGCAGTTTTTTGTAAATAAAACAGGCTCAAGATTAGCTTCAATATTGAACTTGGCCAACTCTGTGGTGAAGTTATCGGGAAGGTACTCCAGGAGTTCCAGGGAAACGGGAGCAGGTTTATAAAATCCGTCTACTAAACAAAGCTCTTGTTCTGCTCCAAGATGAGGTGGCCCCTTTTCAAACCAATCATGTTCAAGCATATAATCCAGTGCTTCAACATCTTGAAGGAGATGCCTGGTGAAATTGTTTAGATCTTTGTGACTAGAAACCAGTTTTACATTAAGATCTCCCATTACCAAACTAAGGTAATAGACCAAATGCTAGCTACTAAACGTAAATGTTAGCTTAAAACATGTTAAAAATCAGTGGTTAAACCGGGTCAAATACTTGCCTTTTTAAAACGGTTTGCTAAAATAACACCAACTACTGCCCCAAAAAGATGAGATTCCCAGGATATATTTGGTGCAGACGGTAGCACACCATAAAAAATAGAGCCGTAAATAAAAAGTACAACGGCAGCAATCAGCAACGAAACAAAATCGCGGCGAAAAAAACCAAAGGCAATTAAAAAGGCCGCCAGGGCATAAACTAAACCACTTGCTCCAATGTGATAAGAAGGTCTGGCAAAGATCCAGACTAAAATACCAGTTCCTATATAGCAAGTAACAAAGACGCTGGCGGCAATACGTTTATAATAAAAATATAACGCACCTCCTAAAAATAAAGTAGGAATGGTGTTGGAGATCAGGTGTTGTAAACTACCATGGAGAATCGGCGCAAAAATTATTCCTGAAAGCCCTTCAACCGTTCTTGGGTACAAACCAAGCCATTTAAGATCGAATCCGTAGATAAAATCAATGGCAAAGACCAACCACATGATAAAAACCAGGCGAAAGGGCGCAATGGAACTTCCTAAAATAGTTCGATTGCCGGAAGCTGGCATTTATATCCTAATTAGAAGGATCTTTGATCATATCCAGACCAATAAACTTGGATTCTTCATAACCCACAGCCATATAGCCCAGCACGCCACCCGACGCTTCTGCCACTTTACGGGCAATGTCTCGAACACTTTGATAAAAATCTACAGCAAAATTTTTATCCAGTTTAGGAAGTATGAGATTGACTTTTTTTAATTCTTCAACAATCTGTGGATTTCTGTCTTCGGCATCTACCGGATAATGTTGAATTAAAACCTTAAACTTATCCTCAAAATCAGAACCTACTACTTTATAATATTCGATCAAATCCCTTCTTGCCTTTTTTTGCTTAAATTTCGATATACTCACAGCTTTTTTCATTTCTGCTTTGTCAATATTGTTGTCAGCGCCTGCAATTAGTATGGAAACTAAGATGGGTACCTTAAACATGGTTTCTATTTCACCTGGCTCCAGCTCATTAAATTGATCGATCATTATAATACTTGTATTTTAAACACTATCTAAAAGAGCCAAAAATATAACAAGTCACTGATCATTTCATATTATTTAATTTATTTTTATTCCATATATAGATATCGTTGAATTTCAATCCATTAATTTGAAGCTCTGTAGACCCAGACCTCGAAAAAAGATATATGTACGAAAAAGATCCTGTTAAAATATTTATCGTAGAAGACGACCCCACTTATGTCAAGTTTTTACAATATGTATTGAGCTTAAACCCTGATTTTGAGTTGTCGATTTTTGAAACAGGTAAAGACTGTATAGAAAACTTATACGAGGAGCCTGCCATAATCACGCTGGACTATACACTCCCTGATATGCCGGGAGAAAAGGTACTTAGTGAAATTCAGAAGTACAATAATAGTATACAAGTAATCATAATATCTGCTCAGGAGAAGATTGGCACAGCTGTCGAACTGCTCAAAATGGGCGCTTATGATTATATCATCAAAGACGAGGAAACAAAGGAGCGGCTTTTGAACACCGTCAATAATGCGAGAAAGAACCTGTCTTTGGTGAAAGAAATAGATCATCTTAAACAAGAGATATCGGAAAAATACGAGTTTGATAACAGTATTGTCGGTAACAGTTCAGCATTAAAAAAAGTGTTTTCACTACTCGAAAAAGCTGTAAAAACCAATATTACGGTATCGGTTACGGGCGAAACAGGCACAGGAAAAGAATTAGTAGCCAAGGCTATTCATTATAACTCGCCAAAGAAAAAGAAGCCTTTTGTAGCCGTTAACATCACTGCAATACCAAAGGAGCTAATGGAAAGTGAGCTTTTTGGTCACGAGAAAGGCGCATTTACAGGAGCGGCAACAAGACGCATCGGTAAGTTTGAAGAGGCCGAAGGCGGTACCATTTTTCTTGATGAAATTGGGGAAATGGATCTCAACCTGCAGTCCAAACTTTTACGTGTTCTTCAGGAAAGGGAATTAACCCGTGTGGGAGGAAACGAGGTCATTAAACTCGATATCAGACTTATAGTGGCCACACATCGCGACCTCGCTGAAGAAGTAAAAAGTGGAAATTTCAGAGAGGATCTGTACTATCGTTTATTAGGGCTTCCTATACAATTGCCTCCCTTACGAGACAGAGATAAGGACATAATTCTACTGGCGAAGTATTTCTTGAAAACCTTTGCTGAAGAAAATAGTTTACCCGAATTAACTTTAAGCGCTGGCGCTCAGGAAAAATTGATGTCTTATCCCTTTCCTGGAAATGTGCGAGAATTAAAATCGATCATCGAGCTTTCTGCGGTCATGGCAAATACCAATGAAGTACTTGATGAAGATATCAGCTTTAATAGTGTTTCCAAAGAAACAAATTTCTTGTTCGAGGAAATGAGTTTAAGAAGTTATACGTTTAAAATCATAAGGTATTATCTTGACAAATACGATGACAATGTACTGAAAGTGGCAGAAAAACTTGATATCGGCAAATCAACTATCTACCGTCATTTGAAAGAAATGGAAGAAGAAGGCTTTTAGGATATGAAAAATCAGGAGAGCTTAAGAAAATACGTTAAAGACGGTTTATTCTACAAATCGGTTGTTGAAGATGGTTCCGATATCATTTTTATTGTGGATTACGAGGGCAACATACTCTACCATAACCCGTCCGTGGAAGATACGCTTGGCCATGAGCCGGGAAGCTTAACTGGGAAAAATTTCTTTGACTTTGTAAAACCTGAAACCCTGGAATCCCTTAGAAAAGTGTTCAGGGAAAGTACACTTAAACCCTACGATGAAAACGTGGAATTTATTTTTCAGTGTAAGGATTTAAGTTTCAAATATTTGGAGTTTAATTCTATCAACCTGCATCACAAAGATAATATCAAGGGACTGATACTTGATTGCCGGGATATCACACAACGTAAAAAAGATGCTGAAGAATTATTGAGGGCACAACGTGCTAAAGAGCAATTTCTCGCCAATATGAGTCATGAAATAAGAACACCTATCAATGGCATCGCCGGCATGGTTAACCTCTTATTTGAAGCAAATTCCGAGCAAGACCGCTCCCATTATTTAAATGCTATTAAGCATTCTACTGAAAATTTAAAAGTAATCATTAATGACATTCTTGATCTTTCTGTAATTGAATCAGGAAAGTTAAAATTTGAAACTATCGGTTTTAACATACGCTATCAGTTGGGTGCGGTAATAGATACTTTTATTTATCAATCAAAAGAGAAAGGAATAGACCTCTCCTATGTCATAAGTCCGGAAGCGGACCATGTATTGCTAGGCGATCCTGTACGGCTTAATCAGATACTGATCAATCTTATTAATAATGCTCTTAAATTCACCCATGTTGGCGAGATTAATGTAAAAGTAGATCTGGAAAGAGAGAATGATACTGATCACTGGATAAGGTTTGAAGTAAGTGATACCGGGGTGGGTATACCTCCTGAAAAAGTGGATCACATATTTGACAGTTTTACACAAGCCGACGAAAGTGTAACAAGAAGGTATGGAGGAACAGGTTTGGGCTTATCAATAGTAAAACAGCTTGTTGAACTTCAGCAAGGATCTATTTTCGTAGAAAGCAAGGAAAACGTAGGCACTAAATTTACATTTACTATTCCTTATAAGTTTGGTAGCGAAAAAGACCTGATCAATCCGGGAAGAAGTTCAAAAAATAAATCAGTAACACATTCTTTTTACGGAACCCGTGTCCTGCTTGTGGAGGATAACGATATCAATCGTCTCTATGCGTTAAACATTCTAAAAAAATGGAACTGCCAAATTGATCAGGCCGAAAATGGATATACTGCATTAGAAAAGTTGAAGACCAATAAATATGATATTATCTTAATGGATGTTCAAATGCCTATAATGGACGGATATGAGGCCACTAACGCCATTAGAAAAACCTTCCCTAACGGAAAAAAGTCGATACCTATTATTGCACTTACTGCCAACGCTATTAAAGGCGACAATGAAAAGTGTCTTGAGATTGGAATGAATGATTATCTATCCAAACCCTTCCAACCGGAATCGCTCTTTGATGTTATGTCAAAGTTTATTGATGAACGGGAAAAACCTGAATCAGACCAG